>NZ_JBFULT010000121.1:0-14788 GCF_054049755.1 Bradyrhizobium sp. P5_C11_2 | reverse complement strand
CACGTTACCCGGGACTCGGAGGCACCGTTCCCTCGTCGCCGCAGCCGCTCAATGGCAACGCGCGACCGTGCGCTAGCGGCTGCCATCGCCGGTCGCGCCGGTCTTCTTCTTTTTTCCCTTTGCGTTAGAAACGGGCTGCTGTGGCGGCGCGATCACCAGGGGATGAGACGGCACCCGAAGGCGGTCTATGGCAATATCATCCCTGAGCGCATCGGTATCGAGGCGCTGGCCTCTATCAATCCGGTCGCGCGGTTCCGCAGCGACGGACGACGCCGCCACCATTCCGACGGCGGCTCCGATCAGCACAAGCAGAGGTCTCATATCCATGTTGCAGGCATCTCTCAAAAGGCGAAATCAAGTCGAGGACCGATGCGGAGGTCTCTGTACCGCCGCTCCGGAACGTTCGATGTTCGCGCCTCGTACAATATACTGGTCGTGATCGACACGTTGCTGGCGAAACTATACCTCAACCCGACATCCGCTGAGTAGATTTGATCCTGCCGCCCCCGGTTCAGCCCGTCCGTGAACCAGAAGGCTTCCAACAATGGCGTGCTCACGATCGACCATTTCGGGTCGAGCTTGACTTCGATGCCGAGCACCGCGTCGAAGCGCCAGCGGCGAGCTTCCGCAAGGTCGGAAAACCGGTAGGTCAAGAGCAACAGCGGCGACAATGTCAAATTGTTGACGCGGAAGTCGCGCGCCACTGAGCCCATCACGTCGTGAGATGTGAAAGCGAGATCGCGGTAGACACCGTCGAAATCGTACCGATTCTCGTAGATGGCAGAGAAGCGCCAGCCGTCCCAATTCTCCGTCAAGCGCGCTCCCACTCGCGCCACTGCGGCGTTGCCGTCCTTCTCGGTCGCAAAGGCATCGTATTGGGAGCGGGCATAGAGCCGGTACGACAGGTCGTTTGTCAGATTCCCATCCAGCCTGACGCTCACGTCAGGCTCGTAATAGAAATCCGACTTGCGGTTGTCCCGGCTGAACAAGGCATTGTCAGTGAAGGTCGGCGCCACGGAACCGACGACGCTCCATGACGGAGCGGAATAATATGGCACGGGACTGCTGGCCTTCAGCTCGGTGAGATCAACATCCGCTGCCCACGCGGTGCTTGCTCCAAGCAATCCAACGGCCGGCAACAGAGCTACAGATCCACGCATCGCATCCCCCGATGGCTTCTGCGTACACCAGGAATCGCCTTAAATTGGGCGACGATTGTGGCGTGTTGGTGATAAGAAAAGAAATCTGTAATTGAACCGGCCGATCGCCGTTTCCCGAAACCTCCCCGACGCTGCCCAGCAAACAGGCGGAACTCCGCTCGGCCTGAGCGCGCTGCCTTCAGGGCCGGAACGACCCCCGGGTCGCCTAATAATCCACCGCGTCCCTGGAGATCGGACAGGTCATGCAATGACCGCCTCCCCGGCCCCGGCCCAGCTCTGCGCCGACGATAGTGATCACCTCGATCCCTTCCTTGCGCAGCAAGGTGTTGGTGTAGGTATTGCGGTCATAGGCAAACACCACACCCGGGGACGCACAGACAAGATTGGCGCCGCTGTCCCACTGCGTCCGCTCGCGCATATAGGCGTTGCCGCCGGTCTCGACGACGCGCAGCTTCTTCAGGCCAAGCGCTTCGGCGACAACCTCCACGAACGGCTTGTCGTCCTTGCGCAGCTCAAGGCCGACGGAATTGTCGGCCGGCCGGTAGGAGAACGCCGTGATGCTGTTGACGATATCGGGATAGAGCAGAACGCAATCCCGGTCCGCGAAGGTAAAGACGGTATCGAGATGCATCGCGGCGCGGAGCTTCGGCATCGCCGCCACGATCACGCGCTCGGCCGCCTTCCTCTTGAACAGGGCAGCGGCGACCTGGCTGATCGCCTGCCGCGAGGTGCGCTCGCTCAACCCGATCAGGACGTTGCCCTTGCCGATCGGCATCACGTCGCCGCCCTCCAGCGTGGCGAGGCCATGGTCCTGGGTCGGATCGCCCCACCAGACGTTGACCTTGCCGGCGAACTCTGGATGGAACTTGTAGATGGCCGTGGCGAGGATCGGCTCTTCATGCCGCGCCGGCCAATAGAGCGAATTCAGCGTGACCCCACCGTAGATCCAGCAGGTCGTGTCTCGCGTATACAGCGTGTTGGGGAGCGGCGGCAGCAGATACTCGGTCATGCCCGCGGCCTCGCGGACGAGCTTGAGCATCTCTCCGCCATGGGCGTCCGGGAAGTCGTGCGTCGAGATGCCCCCGATCAGCGTTTCGGCCAGATCGCGTGGCTTCAGGCTTTCCAGATAAGCGCGCAGTTCGTCGACGAGGCCGAGACCAACCTGATTGGGAACAACCTGGTTGTCGAGAATCCACTTCCTGGCCTCGGGGATCGCGACCGTCTCGGTGAGCAAATTGTGCATCTCGACGACGTCGATGCCGCGGTCCCGCATCTTCTGGACAAAATCGAAGTGATCACGTTTGGCGTTATCGACCCACAGCACGTCATCGAACAGCAAGGTGTCGCAATTGGAGGGGGTAAGGCGCTGATGGGCGCGGCCGGGCGAGCAGACCATGACCTTGCGCAGTTGGCCGACTTCCGAATGAACGCCGAAGGAACTGCTGGATTGCGATGCCTGCTTTGCCATGGGACTGCCCTTGAGGGTTGTCATGCCTAGATCGTGATGTAGCCGGTGGCCAATCCGTGGATTCCGACAGCAGCGCCGACGGCGGCTGCGATGAAGATGCCCCACTCGACCGGCGTAAAGACCCTCGCCTTCTGTTCGATGCGCGCCCAGAAATAGAGTGCCGTGCCGGGTGCGTAGAGGATCAGGGACAGCAGCAGGAACTTGGTTCCGGCGGCGTAGATCAGGAACAGCGTATAGATGACGGCGATGCCGGCAAAGATCATGTCGCGCTGCCGGGCCCGACCGGCCTTCTCATAGGTCTCGCCCCGCCGGGCGAGCAGCAGCCCGTAGGCGGCGACGAGGAAGAACGGAATCAGCGACATCACGCTCGTCAGATTGAGCATCAGCGCGAACGCGTCCTGCGACCAATAGGTGCTGATGACGAAGAGCTGGACGATCACGTTGGTGAGCCAGAGCGCCGCAGCCGGCACCTTGTTCGCATTCTCAGTGCCGAACAGGGCCGGCATATCCCTGGTCCGGCCGGCGGCGGAGAGCACCTCGGCGCAGATCAGCGACCAGGCGAGATAAGCCCCTAACACCGAAACCAGAAGTCCGACGCTGACGAAGATCGCGCCCCAATGCCCGACCACCGCCTCCAATACCGTCGCCATGGACGGCTGCCGCATGCCGGCGATCTCGGCGCGGGGGAGCGCGGCATATGGCAACATGGTCACGAGCACCATCAGGCTCGTAACGATCGCAAACCCCAGCAGGGTCGCGGCACCAACATGCGCGCGTTCCTTGGCATAGCGGGAATAGACGCTGGCGCCCTCGATGCCGAGGAAGACAAACACCGTGACCAGCATGGTGGCACGGATCTGCTCGAACAGGCCCTTGTCCGGCATGCCTTCGCCGCCCCAGAAATTGGCGCGGAACAGATCGGCCTTGAACGCAAAGATCAGGATGACGATGAACACCAGAATTGGCACGATCTTCGCTATCGTCACGATGGTGTTGATCGCGGCTGCCTGCTGCACGCCGCGCAGGATCATGAAGTGGAACAGCCAGATTCCGATCGAGGCGACGATGATCGCGATCACCGTATTGCCATCCCCAAAGACGGGAAAGAACGCGCCCAAGGTCGACTTGATCAGCACCCAATAGGACACGTTGCCGATGCAACTGCCGATCCAGTATCCGAATGCCGACAGGAAGCCGGGGTAGTCGCCAAATCCTTCCTTGGCATAGGCATAGACACCGGCGTCGAGTTCGGGCTTTCGCTCGGCCAATGCCTGGAACACCCGTGCGAGGGTGTACATGCCACTGCCGGCAATGCACCAGGCGAAGATCGCCCCGAATGGACCTGTGGCGATGCCGAAGGTCCGCGGCAGCGAGAAGATGCCCGAGCCGACCATCGAGCCGACCACCATCGCGGTCAATGCGAACAGCGAGAGCTTTTGGATGGATGGCGTCCCAGTCATGTAAGACCTCGCGGCGCGAGCGTGGGCAACACCCTGGCCGGTCGACTTGCCCAGCACCTGCACCATGCGCCTCGGGTGACGCACGGAATATCGGGTGATTACCTAGTCGAGGATCGGGATTCCCCTCGCCGGAAACGGCCACTCAAGACGATGATGGAGCGGACGCCTCGGCCCGCTCCATGTCCCCGAACCAGGTCACGTACAATGTCGGCAGCAGGACCAGTGTCAGCACGGTCGCAACCAGCAGGCCGCCCATGATGGAGAAGGCCATCGGGCCCCAAAACACGGTCGGAGCAATCGGAATCATGCCGAGAACGGTCGACACGGCCGTCAGCATGATCGGGCGGAAGCGGGAACTGCTGGCGTCCACGGCAGCGTCCCAGGGCCCTTTCCCCTGTGCACGCTCGACTTCGATCTGACCGATCAGGATCACCGCATTCTTGCTGATCATGCCCAACAGCGCGAGAACACCGAGGATAGCGACGAAGCCCAAAGGCCGCCCCGAGAGCAGCAGCGCGGCCACGACACCGATCAGACCGAGCGGCGCCACGCTCACGACCATCAACAGGCGCGGAAAGCTGTGCAACTGGATCATCAGAACCGTGAGCATGACGACCAGCATCACGGGCACCACGGCGAGGACGGCAGCCTGCGATTTCTGGCTTTCTTCCACCGCGCCACCGACCACCACGTCGTACGAGGGCGGAAGCGTCTTTCTCAGACTGGCGATGGCAGGCGACAACGCCGTCACAATTGTCTCCGGCAGTACCGTGTCGGAAATGGCGGCTCGTACCGTCAGGGTCGGAACGCGGTCCCGCCGCCAGACCAGGGGAAATTCCTGGTCGTATTCGAAGGAGGCAAACTGATTCAGCGGAACAGTCTGCCCGCCCGGCAGCGGCACCTGCAGCGTCCGCAAGGTCGCGAGTGAGACGCGCTGTTCATCCGTCGCGCGCACCACAACATTGACCAGGTAAATATCGTCTCGCACCTGCGTGACGGGCGAGCCGGTGACCACGGTATTCAGCACTGCGGAAATCGCTTGCGAACTGAGGCCGAGAAGGCGCGCTTCATCCTGGTCCACGCGAATGCGCACCTGACGATCGGGCTCCATCCAATCGAAATTCACGCTCTTGGCGCTCGGATTGGCAGACATGATCTGCGCGACCTTGAGCGCGATGTCACGCACCCGCTCCGCATCAGGACCATTGACGCGATATTGTAGCGGCCAACCGACCGGGGGGCCGAGGCCAAGCGGGGACACGGACGAGACGGCGTTCGGGAACCGATCGGCCAGGACTCGCTCCAGTTTCGCATGCAGACGCTCGCGAGCCGCAACGTCCCTGGCCACGACGACCACCTGCGTGAAGAAGTCGTTCGGCAGTTCCACGCTGAGCGGCAGATAGAAGCGGACGGCGCCGCGCCCCACATAGGTGCTCCAATGCTCAACGTCGGGATCGCCCGCCAGCACCCTGTCGACGCGCTTGGCGGCGGTTTCGCTCGCATAGATGGACGCGTTCTGCGGCAAGCTGATATCCACGAGCAGCTCCGGCCGATCGGACAGCGGAAAGAACTGCTGCGGAATGAGCGGAAGCGCGATCACGGAGGCGATGAACAGCGCCAGCGTCACGATGATCGTCAGCCATTTGGCCCGCATCGCCAGCACCAGGAAGTTCCGATACAGCCGGAATATCCGGCCGGGAGCGGCGCCCGTCTGCTTTGGGGCCACAACGATGACGACGCTCAGCAGCGGTGCGAAAATGACCGCAACGAACCACGACGCCAGCAGCGCGATCGCAACCACAGCAAACAGCGAGAACGTGTATTCGCTCGCCGAGCTTGCAGAAAAGCCGACCGGTATGAAGCCGGCGATCGTCACAAGCGTGCCGGCCAGCATGGCAAAGGCGTGGGTTCGGTATGCATAGGAGGCGGCCGCCACCTTGCTGTCGCCCTCCGCCAGCCGATTGAGCGTGGCGTCGGTCGTCGTCATCGCGTCGTCGACCATCAGCGCAAGCGCGATGATCAGCGCACCCAGCGATATCCGCTGCATGTCGATGCGGGCCACTTCCATGATCGGAAATACGATCGCAAGGGTAAGCGGAATGGCGAGCGCAATGATGAGGCCCGGACGGAAGCCGAGACTGATGAAGCTCACGGCGAGGATGATGGCGATCGCCTGCACGAGGGAGCTCATGAACTCGCCGATCGCCTTGTTCACCACGATGGACTGGTCGGCGACCAGACTCGGCTCTATGCCGATCGGCAGGTCCGCGGTGATCCGCGCCATCGCGTCCTTGATGTTCCTGCCGAGCGCAAGGATGTCGCCGCCGTCCCGCATGGCAATCGCGAGCCCAATTGCCGGCTGCCCGTTGATCCGGAACAGCGGTTGTGGCGGATCGGCATAGCCACGCCGCACCTTCGCAAGATCGCTCAGGCGCAGCATGCGGCCACCGGCGGCGAAGTTGACGTTGGCAATGTCCTGTTCGGACTGGAAACCTCCCGACACCCGCAGCGAAATGCTCTCCGTGCCGGTCTCGATCGTTCCGGCCGGCCGAACGATGTTTTGCGCCTGCAGGGTGGCGATCAGAGCCGTCCGATCGATTCCCAGGGTCGCAAGCTCCTGCTTGGAGAATTCGACGAAGATCACCTCGTCCTGCGTGCCCAGGAGCTCGATCTTTGAAACGTCGGGCACCCCCAGGAGTTGCGAACGGATCGCCTCGACATGATCGCGCAGCTCGCGCTGGGTGAAACCATCGCTGGTGAAGCCGTAGACGATGCCGAACGTATCGCCGAAATCGTCATTGAACCCCGGTCCGACAACGCCCGCGGGCAGCGTGTGACGCATATCGCCGACAATTTTCCGCACCTGATACCAGGTATCGGAGACCTCCTTGGCGCTGGCACTTCCCTTCAGGTTCACGAAGATCGTCGTGAGACCCGCGCGGGTGAAGCTGCGCAGGAAATCCAGATGCGGGGTCTCCTGCAATCGGCGCTCGAGCCGCTCGGTCACCTGCTTCATGGTTTCTTCGGCCGTGGCGCCCGGCCATGCCGCCTGAACGACCATGGTCTTGATRATGAAGGAAGGATCCTCGTTGCGGCCAAGCCGGAAATAGGACAGAAGCCCCGCGACGATCGCAACGATCATGACGTAGACCACAAGGGAGCGATGCCTGAGCACCCACTCGGAGAGGTTGAGTCCGATCATGGCCCTCCCCCGAGCACCCGAACCTTCTGGCCGGGATGAAGCGCCTGAACACCTGCGGTGACGACGACTTCGCCGGCGTCCAATCCTTGCGAGATGAGCACCTGCGCCTGATCGAACCGCATGACGTCGACGTTTCGGATCGAGACGGTGTTGGTCGATGGATCCACGACCCAGACGGCCGGCTGTTGATTCATCCTGGTGAGCGCGGCTGCCGGAATGTCGATCATCGGCCCGGCACTCGTCTCGACGCGCCCGACCACGGTGGCACCGAGCCGCATCGCGGGAGGCGGATCCGTCAGGCCGACCTTGACTTCGAAGGTGCGGGTGATCGGGTCGGCCTGTGCGGCAACCTGCCGGATGCGCCCCTGCGCTGTCACCGCCGGATCATCCGTAAGACTAACGGTGACCTGCTGATCGGGGCCGGCGTTTCTGACCAATTGAGCGGGCACGTCGAAGACCGCGTCGCGCCCATCCTGCCGCGCAATCCGCGCTATCATTTGTCCGGCCTGGACGACTTCGCCGGCCGCAGGACCCGTCGCTGTGATCTTGCCTGGTGCGTCGGCCCGGAGCTCGGTGAAGCTGACCTGGTCGTGCGCGGCGCTCAACTGGGCCTCGGCCGCATCCACCTGGGACTGGGCGGTCTGCTGTGCCTGGGTCGCGGCCTCGAAAGTGGCGCGTGTGGTCCACCCCTGTGCGAGCAGCGTTTGCTGGCGATCGAAGTGATTGCGCGCCTGGGTGAGCTGGCCTTGAGYGGCGGCGAGAGCCGCCTGCGCCTGTCGGAGCGCGTTCAACTCGTTCTGGGACTCCAGTTGCGCCAGGAGTTGCCCGGCCTCGACCCGATCGCCGAGCTTGGTGTCGTTCGCGATCAGGCGGCCGGAGATCCGGAACGCGACACTCACCTCGTCCTCGGCCTCGATGCGGCCAGTGAAGGACAGCGGCGTCCGCGCTTCGCGTTTCTCGACCGTCGCGGTCCGGACCGGACGCGGCGGAGGCGCGTCTTTCGTTTCCGCTTCACGCCCACACGCCGCCAGGATCAGCGAGGACACAGCCAGCGTCAACGCAAAGACTGGCCGAGGTGTCGTTCGGCGGCCGCGCATAACCATGAGCCCTTCAGGTTCCGGACATGTCGCCGGGCGGGTCAGCCTTTTCCGAGGTTGCGATGTCCCGGTATCGCCCTTAGCATTTTTGCCCAACGGGCCGGCCGCACACATCGGTAAATCTACCCGGTACGGCCGGATGCAATCGCGGTGGCCGCGGAGCACGGACGCAGGCCCCCTGCCCGATGCGTGAACGAGGCGTTCGACAGCGCACTAGGGAATTCCTCAAGCCCGATCAGGCAATCACCCAATATCGCCGGTCTCATCGAGAGCGCACGGTTCTCCCCTCAAGTGAAGCAATCAAGCGCGGCGATGCCGTCGCGCTGGACCGGCGCTTCACAGGACCGCCCCGGTCGATCCGAAAACTCGCGCTCAAGGTGTCGGCGATCGGGCTGAACCGTGAGGGCTTTCAAATGCGACGATTCATCCTAGTTGCATCCGCGATCGTTGGAATGCTGACCATCGTGCCATTGGCGACACCGGCGCAAGCCCAGCAAAACCAATGGTGCTCCAAGTTCAAGGGGATGGTGAGCTGCAAGTACTCCACTGAGGATCAGTGCCGTGCGTCCCGGAGCGGCAGGGGCGGCACTTGCTTCCCCCGACAGGACTCGCGCTAGTTGCGTGGCAGGGTCGCGAGGGCCCATCCAAAGCGATGGCGTCGAACGATGCGCTCGTGGACGCCATTCGAACCACTCTGGATGCTGTTGTATCGTTACGCCAGCTCGCGCTTCGACGCGTCCCGGCTGCCGATGCCGAATGCGGCGGCGCCGCCGAAGTCCCGCCTCACAATGCCCAAGTCGATGCCCAAGGCCGGCTTTTCCAAACGCCGCAGAAGGCGGCAACGTAACCTGCTGCCGATCGAGGACTCCAACGTGAGAGGATACTCAGGGAGAGACGGGCGTGCGAACGTCATAGCCGGAGCCTCCTGGTGGAGCGCGGCTTCCCGAGCGGCATGGTTTCTTGGTCTCTGGCTCGTGCTTGCCGGTGCCGCTCTCGATGACATTCCTGCCGCAGCCGTCGCTGTGGCCGCGGCAACCTGGACGAGCCTGCGATTGCTGGAGCCTGGCACCTCGCGGCGCTCGCTTGGTGCCATCTCCCGGCTGGCCTTGCTCTTCCTGTTCCACTCCGTCGTTGCCGGAGCGGATGTCGCAAGGCGCGCACTCGATCCCCGGTTGCCGCTGCGGCCGGGATTTGTCGCTTATCCGACCGGTCTTCCACGCGGCCTGCGGCGCAACGTGTTCGCAACGCTCACCAGCCTGCTGCCAGGCACCGTGCCGGCCGGGGAGGACGACGCGCATCTCCTCTATCACTGTCTCGACGTCGATCAGCCGGTGGTCGCTGAACTTGCCGAAGAGGAAGCGGCCCTGGTTCGCGCACTTTACAATGACTGAGTTCCTGACCGCCGCGGTCGGCTTCATTCTGGCAGTGCTGGCGCTGGGGCTGGTGTCAATCCTGCGTGGTCCCGGAGACGCCGACCGCATGATGGCGACGCAGCTGATCGGGACCGGAGGTATCGCAACGCTGCTGCTGCTCGGCACCGTAGCGGACGTCCCCGCGGCTATCGACGTGGCGTTGACATTGGCACTCCTCGCCACCTTCGCTTCGATCGCGTTCGTCAAGAAGGGGCTTTCCCGCCTCGAAACCGATGGGACCGCATCAACGGAGGACGAATGAGCCTTGTACGCGACATGATGACGATTGCAGCAGTGTCGGCGGGCGCGTTCTTCTTTCTGGCGGGCACGGTCGGCCTCCTTCGCTTCCCCGATACGCTGACGCGTCTGCACGCGCTCACCAAGGCGGACAATCTCGGCCTCGGCCTGGTCGTGCTCGGATTGCTTCCGCAAGCAGGAAGTGTTCGCGACGGGTTGAAGCTGGTCAGCATCTGGCTGCTCGGGCTGCTCGCGGGCGCGACGGTCTCGCAACTGATCGCGCGTACCGCGCGCCTTGGCGGATCGACCAGATGAGCGTCGCGACGATCTTCGAGATCGTGCTCGCCGCGGTCGTGCTGGGTCTCGGCATCCGGACGATTGTCGTGCGCGAAACCTTTTCGGCGACGGTCGGTTTCGTCGCTTATGGACTGCTGGTCGCACTCATCTGGGTGCGCCTCGACGCCGTCGACGTCGCGCTGACTGAAGCCGCGATCGGCGGAGGGCTCGGTGGTGTGTTGCTGTTGGGTGCGGCGGCGCGGTTACGGGATGCCGACCTGGTGGCGGCGGAAACGCCCGGTCAAGTCGTGCGCGTGAGCGCGGCGGCACTGTCGGTGCTGACCGCCACGGCGCTGGCTGGCGCGGTTCTGCTGCTGCCCGATCCCGCTCCGACGCTTGCGCCGGCTGCTGCGGCAAATGCCTGGGCGACAAGCCTGTCCAACCCCGTCACCAACGTGCTCATGGCGTTCCGCGCCATGGATACCATGCTCGAGAAGGTCGTGCTGTTGCTGGCGATCATCGGCGTCTGGTCGCTTGCACCTGACAGTGCCTGGGGCGGGCGTCCGGGGCCGCGCCACCGGGCTGATCCGCGCGGCGTTCTCGCCTTTCTCGCGCGACTGTTGCCGCCGGTTGGCATTGTCGTCGGGACCTATGTCCTCTGGACTGGCGCCGACCATCCCGGCGGAGCTTTTCAGGGCGGTGCGATTCTCGCGTCGATGTGGCTGCTGGCCATCATGGCCGGGTTGGCGGACACGCCACCGGTGAGCCGTCGATCGGTACGGGTCCTTCTGGTTGCCGGACCCGGCCTGTTCCTTGTCGTCGGCCTCGCAGGCCTTCTGTTTGGCGCCGCATTCCTTTCTTATCCGCCGGCGCTGGCCAAGCCACTGATACTGGGTATCGAGGTCGCGATGGTCCTGACGATCGCGGCGACCCTTGGCCTGCTGCTCGCGGGCGCACCGGAACGGAGCGCCAAGCCATGAGCGGGGTGACGGTGTTCGGATTGTGCGCCGCTGCTGCGGTCGGACTTGGGCTCTACGGTCTGATCACGAATCCGCAGCCTCTTCGCAAGATCATCGCCTTCAATCTGCTCGGCAGCGGCATATTCCTCCTGTTCGGCGTCGTTGGACGGCGGGGTGCAGCGGCAGGAATGGGCAACGACCCGGTGCCGCAGGCACTGGTGATTACCGGCGTCGTCGTCGCGTTTTCCGCAACGGCCTTGGCGATTGCGCTCCTGCTGCGGCTGTTCCAGACGACCGGCTCCACGACGCTGAGCGGTCGCACATCGCCGGGCGATGGCCCAGATCCGTCGGGTGGCTGATGCTGCCCCCCGCCCCGGCGCTGGCCGCGACAACAACCCCGAGCGGATTCCTGCTGGTGCTGTCGATCGCCGTGCCGATCATGGGCATTTTGCTGGCCTTCGTTCTGGGCAGCCGATACATCAGGCCGGTCGTCTACGCGACGATCCCGCTTGGGCTGGCAATTGCGGTGGCGATTCTCATCGCGCTGCCGCAGGGCGCGGGCCCGCTGGTTTACCTGCTCGGCGCCTGGCCGCCGCCGTTGGGGGTGGCGCTGCGCGCGGACGGTTTGTCTGCGGTGATGCTCGCGGCGACCGCGGTGGTGATCTGCGCGGTGGCTGTCTTTGCCGCTGCCGACTTCCCCGTCACGGCGACTGAGACCCGTGCGCCATTCGCCTTCTGGATCTTGCTGTTGGCGATCTGGGGGGCGTTGAACACGATCTTCCTGGGTGGGGACCTCTTCACCCTCTATGTTGCCCTGGAACTGCTGACATTCGCCGCGGTACCGCTGGTCTCGCTCGACGGTCGCGCGGAGACGCTGCGAGCCGCATTGCGCTATCTGCTCTTCGCGTTGCTCGGTTCGGTGCTCTATCTGGTGGGCACAGCACTGATCTATGGTCTCCATGGCACGCTTGACATCGTGCTGTTGTCGCATCGCATCGGCGCGGAGCCTGTCGCGATCGTCGCGGCGGCTTTGATGACAACCGGCCTTCTGGCCAAGACCGCGCTGTTTCCGCTGCACCTTTGGCTACCGCCCGCCCACGCTGGCGCACCCGCGGCCGCCAGCGCGATTTTGTCCGGCCTGGTCGTGAAGGGATCTTTCTTTGTCGTCGTACGGCTCTGGTTCAACGTCATGCCTGCCCTGCCTGGTTTCGCCGCCACGCAGCTGCTCGCGACGCTGGGAGCGGCGGCGATGGTGTTCGGGAGCATCGTCGCGCTGCGACAGGAGCGTCTCAAGCTCCTGATTGCCTACTCCACCCTGGCCCAGATCGGCTATCTGTTCCTGATGTTTCCGCTGGCGTTCGATGGCTCCGGCCGGCTCGAGCGTGGCGACGCGTTGGCGGGCGGCCTGCTCCAGGCGATCTCGCATGCCACCGCGAAGGCCGCAATGTTCATGGCCGTCGGGTCGATCTACGCGGCGCTGGGCCACGATCGCATCACAGGACTGTGCGGTGTTGCGCGAGCCCTGCCCTTGAGCGTCACGGCCTTTGCGCTCGGCGGTATCGCGCTGATGGGCGTACCGCCAAGCGGCGCTTCCGTGGCGAAGGACCTGCTGCTCCAGGCGGCGGAGAACAGCGGGCAATGGTGGTGGGCGATTGTGCTCCATGCCGGTGGGATGTTGACGGCCGCCTATGTCGTGCTGGTGCTGGCTCATGCGCTCGCGGCCTCGGGCAAACCGATCACCTTGATTGGCCGCCCACGATACATGCGAGACGCGGCCCCGCTTGTCCTGGCGCTGTGTTCGCTCTTGCTCGGCCTCGTGCCCTGGACCTCATACCTATCCGTGCCGCCCGACATGACATCAGACCTCCTCGAGCTCGGGACGTTTTCCAAATTGCTCTTGCCTGTCCTGGGAGGCACGCTGCTGGCGATCCTGCTCGGCCCCTGGCCGCCTCCGTTTGCGTCTTCGACCGGCTGGAAGACGATCATGACGCTGGTCGGTCCTATCCGACGGAGCTTCCTTGCCTTCGGCGGGAGCGTCGAAAGAAGCAACGACGTGCTTTGCCAGTGGCCGGCGGCAAGCATCAGCCTCCTTGTGCTGGTGCTGCTGCTTGGCACGGCGATGTACACCGCCATCTGAGAAAGCTGGACACGCGATCCCGAGAGCACGCAGTTCGAGCCGTGGGATCTTCCCTGATCCCGGGATCGGGAACGTTCATCCCCGCACCTCGGGGTTTTCTCGGATGCCACGCGCGTTGGCCTCCGACTAGTCTCAGCCAACGCGCTCCACCACGGCACCCTTTTGGGACCGCTGGGGATTGATGCGGCGGAAAAAGTCAAGGAGGCTTCCATGTCCGATCTAGTGGCGATCGTGTATCCGTCCGAGGCGAAGGCCGAAGAGGTACGTCAACGGCTCATCAAATTGCAGAAGGAGTACCTGATCACCATCAACGATGCCGTCATCGCGGTCAAAACCGATTCCGGCGGGATCAAGCTCAATCAACTCGTCAACACGACCGCGACGGGTGCGATCACCGGAAGCTTCTGGGGACTTCTGATCGGCGTTCTTTTCCTCAACCCGATCATTGGCGTCGCCGTCGGCGCGGCATCCGGCGCGTTGGGTGGCGCACTGTCGGATTTCGGCATCAACGATTCCTTCATGAAGGAGCTGTCCACGACGCTCCAGCCCGGCCACGCCGCCTTGTTCGTCCTGATCAAGCACATGACGGCGGACAAGGTGCTCAAGGAAATCCGGGACGCCGGCGGGGTTGTGCTCAAGACCTCCCTGGACGAGACCAAGGAGAAGGTGCTGCGCGATGCGCTCGCCAGCGCGGCGGAGCGGCCGGCGGCCTGAGCGGTCGCACCACGTCGTTCAGCGCCGACCTCCCGCCAAGCGCAGCAGCATCATGAACAGGTTGATGAAATTGAGATAGAGCGACAGCGCGGCGATGACGGATTTGCGGCCTGCCGTGGTTTCGTCATCCCTGCTGTCGTACATCGCCTTGATCCGTTGCGTATCGTATGCGGTCAGGCCGGCGAAGACGCCGACGCCGACGACCGAGATCAGCCAGTCAAGTCCGGTCGACCTCAGGAAGAGGTTGACCAGGCTCGCAATGATGATGCCGATCAGGCCCATGAACAGAAACGTGCCGAGCCCGGACAGGTCGCGCCTCGTGCTGTAGCCGAAGATGCTGAGCGCGCCGAACATCGCGGCCGCCACGACGAAGACGCGTGTAATCGAGGAGCTGGTGTAGATGTGCAGCAGCGTCGAGAGCGACACGCCGACGAGGCCGGCATAGACGAAGAACAGAAGTCGTGCGGTCGGCGCCGAGAGCGTATTGATGCGCGAGCTGAGGAAGAAGACAAGCCCGAGCGGCGCCAGGATGAAAACCCACATCAGCGGACTTTGCAGCAAGGCGGGATCCGTGAGCTGATAGGTCAGCCCCGCGACGACAGCCGTCAGGCCAACGCCCGCCGCCATGTAGTTGTAGATCTGCAGCATGTAGGCGCGAAGTCCGGC
>NZ_JBFULT010000120.1:0-14909 GCF_054049755.1 Bradyrhizobium sp. P5_C11_2 | reverse complement strand
GACTACGGCGACACCGTCGGAAAAATTCAACGAAATCAAGCGGCTAGCGCCAGGTCGTAGGCATCCTGGATGTCGGCGACGATCTCGGAGGCTTCCCAGACCGCGCGCGGCTCGACCGATTGCAGCGTCACCGTCCAGTTGCCGCCCCGGCGGGTGCGCGGGACGCTGACGATGTCGAAGCGCACATTGCGGCACAGCGGATGGCGGGCCAGCGCATGGGCCACGCGGACGCGGATTTCGTCCAGCGAAGCTGCCGTTTTGGAGTTGAGAAAATCGAAGTCCATCGCCTGTCCCTCTCGGTCCTGATTGGCGGCCGTGAGGGGGATTCTTGGCGGGCGATGGTTAATCCGCCGTTAAGTGCGGCGGGGCGGAGGCATGCGGGATTAACTGCGGCGGTGTGCGTTTCGGGCTCACGCGGTCGCAGGCACGGCCGGCGCCGGCAGCCGCAACGGGCGGCGGAAGATTGCCCGCAGGCGAACAATGTTGGTCGCGGTGGTGGTTGTGCCAGAGCACCCGCGTCGCGCGAAAAGCCGGCGCATGTCAGCGGTTCCAGCCCGGGGTTCTACGGGGTCGTTGTGACTCCGAAACAACAACGCGCCACGGAGTGCACGGGCCCGTTGCCCGCGCAATTGCGGGCGAATCCACGAATCAACTAGACCGCTGATGGGGCTGGGAAGCGGAGTGTCAGATGAGAGTCGCTTCCTTGGAAAGTGCGTTGGCTGCGATCACGTTGATCACGGCTATTATAGTCCTGCTGTGGGAGATCAAGATCGTCTACGGCAGTTGAACTGGCAGGACGCTGGCGTCGAACAAGAGGCCTCCGGACAAGAAGAGGTTCGCGACCAGGGCATCCCTTCCGCGGCGGCGGAAGTCTGCCATTCAAGTAGCTCTTGCAAGTAGCTCCTGGAGTGACCGCGCTGTAAGCCGTCACGCTCACCGCTTCTCGATCACGAGACTCTGCACCGCCCGACCGAAATAGCCTTGCCTGTCCGCAAGCCGCGACATCGCGAGCCCGGTGCCGTCGGGCCCGATCCAGGATTCGCCGTCGAGCAGGATCCACTCGCCGACCGGCTGGCGCGACAAGCTCACGGTGAGGTCGGCGTTGATGTAGGTCCAGGCGCGGAAGTCGAGCGTCGAGGCAGTGCCGTTGGAGAAATCGGCAGCGACCACCGCGCGCATCGCCTGCGAGATCGTTTCGCCCTCGATCAGGGGATGGTCGACGCGAAACCAGACCGCACCGGCGCCGGCCTGGCCGAAGCGGCCGCGCGCGGCACGCATCGAGACGAAGCGCACGAACGGGCTGGTGGCGGCGTGCCCGTCCTCGACAAGGGAGTCCTCGGGAGCAGGCAAGTCGACCGGCAGTTGCTTGACGTCGTCGGGCAGCGTCAGCGCCTGGCGCTTGATCTTGAGCACGGTCGCGCCGACGACCTGGACGCCGTCGGCCAGAAGCTTCACTTCGCAAAGCTGGATCTTGCGGCCCTCGCGCAAGACCTCGGTGGCGATGGTGAGCGGCGCCACCGGCACCGGGCGCATCAGGTCAATGGTGACGCGGGCGATATCCATCGCGACCGGCGTCGGAATGCGTTCGGCCGCCCACGTCACCAGCGACGCCGGCGCGGAGCCGTGCTGCATGCGCCGGTCCCACGGACCCGCGGCATCCGGGCTGGTGACGACGCTGTTGCCGTCGACGCGGTAGATGGCGGTCATCGTTTCTCCGTGGTGCACATTCGGAGTTCAGCAAAAGGTGTCGTCCCGGCGAAGGCCGGGACCCATACCCACAGGGCGTAGTGTGGCGCGAGATAGGTAGCCACGAGTCTTCGCAGAATTACGTCCGGTGGCTATGGGTCCCGGCCTACGCCGGGACGACGCTGAGATATGGCGCGCCAAACGGACATCACAGCGGCGGATCGATCGCCTCGTCGTATTCCTTCTTGAAGCGCGCGATCAGCTCGGCTGCGGGCATGACCTTCTCCACGCTGCCGATGCCCTGCCCTGAGCCCCAGATCTCCTTCCAGGCCTTCGGCTTGGCGCGCTCGCCGGAGGCGTCGGTGCCGAAATTCATCTTGGAGGGATCCGACGTCGGCAGGTTTTCCGGATCCATGCCGGCGGCGAGGATCGACGGCTTCAGATAGTTGCCGTGCACGCCGGTGAAAAGATTGGAATAGACGATGTCGTCGGCCGTCGCGCCCGCGATCATCTCCTTGTACTTCTCGACCGCATTGGCTTCCTTGGTGGCGATGAAGGCGGAGCCGATATAGGCGAAGTCGGCGCCGAGTACGCGTGCGGCGCGGATCGCCTTGCCGTTGCCGATCGCACCCGACAGCGCGATCGGGCCGTCAAACCACTTTCGCGTTTCCGCGACGAAAGCCAGCGGCGAGATCGTGCCGGCATGGCCGCCGGCGCCGGCCGCGACCAGGATGAGGCCGTCGGCGCCCTTCTCGATCGCCTTGTGCGCGAATTTCTGGTTGATCACGTCGTGGAAGACGATGCCGCCCCAGCCGTGCACGGCCTGATTGAGCTCCTCGCGTGCGCCGAGCGAGGAGATGATCATCGGCACCTTGTACTTGGCGCAGAGCTGCATGTCGTGGTCGAGCCGGTTGTTCGACTTGTGCACGATCTGGTTGACCGCGAACGGCGCCGACGGCTTGTCGGGATGCGCGCGGTCATAGGCCGCGAGCTCTTCGGTGATCCGCGCCAGCCACTCGTCGAGCAGCTCCGGCGGACGCGCGTTCAGCGACGGAAACGAGCCGACCACCCCCGCCTTGCACTGCGCGATCACGAGATCGGGCACCGAGATGATGAAGAGCGGCGAGCCGATCACCGGGATCGACAGGCGCCCCTTGAACAAGGCAGGCATGGACATCGCGAAACGATCCTTTGTTGGCAGGCCAATCGAAAGCTTTGGAGCCATACCAACAAGGCAATCTTTCCACTGTCAAGTATTGCGTTTTGACGCCGGGGCGGATGCGGCTACCGCAATTCCAACGCGCGGAATTCCTCTTCCGTCATTCCGGGGCGACGCGCAGCGTCGAGCCCGGAATCCATCGGGCCTCAGCGTGAATGGCAAAATGGATTCCGGGTTCGCGCTTCGCGCGCCCCGGAATGACGGGAGGAGAGACCGAGTTTACGCAATCAGATCCGGATTGATCAGCCGCTCGAACGAGAACATCTCGTCCCACTTCTCCTGCGTGAGCAATTTCCGCTCGACCACAACGATCTGGTGCAGCGACTTGCCGCTCTTGTAGCCCTCGCGGGCGATCTCGGCGCATTGCTTGTAGCCGAGCAGCGGCTTCAGCACCGTGACGATACCAAGAGAATTCAGCACCATGTTGCGGGTGTGCTCTTCGTTGGCGGTGATGCCGACGACGCAGTTCTCGCGCAGGCTGTTGACCGCACGCTCCATGGTGCGGATCGAGAAGAACAGCGCGAATGAGATCACCGGCTCCATCACGTTGAGCTGGAGCTGGCCGGCAGAGGCCGCCAGCGTCACCGTGGTGTCGAGCCCGATGACCAGGAAGCTGGTCTGGTTGACGACCTCGGGGATGACCGGATTGACCTTGCCCGGCATGATCGAGGAGCCCGGCTGGAGCTGCGGCAGGTTGATCTCGTTGAAGCCGGCGCGCGGGCCGGAGGCGAGCAGGCGGATGTCGTTGCAGATTTTTGTCAGCTTGCTCGCGGTGCGCTTCAGCACGCCGGAGAGCTGCACATAGGCGCCGGTATCGGAGGTCGCCTCCACGAGGTCGCCGGCGAGGACAAAATCGACACCGGTGAGCGCGCTCAAATGCCGGACCGCGAGCTTGGGATAGCCGTGCGCCGCGGTGACGGAGGTGCCGATCGCGGTCGCGCCGAGATTGATCTCGCGCAGCAGCGCGCGGGCTTCCGAGATGCGGTCGACCTCCTCGCCGATCGTGGTGCCCCAGCCGCGGAATTCGGCCCCCAGCGACATCGGCACGGCGTCCTGCAAATGGGTGCGGCCCATCTTCAGCACGCGCTCGAACTCCCGGCCCTTGGCGAAGAACGCCTCCTGGAGCTGCCGCAGCGCGGTCATGTAGCTCTCGAGCCGCAGGATCAGCGCCAGCCGGAACGCGGTCGGATAGGTGTCGTTGGTCGACTGGCCGTAGTTCACGTGATCGTTGGGGCTGACATGCTGGTAATCGCCCTTCTTGAAGCCAAGCGATTCCAGCGCGAGATTGGCGATCACCTCGTTGGCATTCATGTTGGTGGAGGTGCCGGCGCCGCCCTGGATGAAGTCGGTGACGAACTGATCCATCATGTCGCCGGCGATGACGCGATCGCAGCCGAGGATGATCGCGTCGGCGACCTTGGCGTCGACCGCACYGAGGTCGCGATTGGCCATGGCGGCGGCCTTCTTGACGTAACCGAGCGCCTTCACGAAGTAAGGCTCCTGGTTCATCGGAATGCCGGTGATGTGGAAGTTCTCCTTCCCGCGGATGGTCTGGACGCCGTAGTAGATGTCGTCGGCGATCTCACGCTGTCCGAGGAAGTCCTGCTCCGTGCGGCTCATGGGCACTCCTTGTTGCTCGCGCGCAGGTCATCGCATCAGTTCTGGCACAGCGCGCTGGTGACGAACGTATCGGTGCGGCAGTCGTCGGGCTTGCGGGCCCGGCCCGGGATCAGCACCTTGGCCGAGCATTTTTCGGCGGAGTCGGCGTTCAGGCTCTTGCCTTCCCTGTAGCCCTTGCTCTGGCAGAGCTGGTCGGCGGCCTGCTTGCAGTCCGGTGCGCCGTTTTGCGAGGCCGGGCAAGCGACGCGGCCCGAGATCATGGTGGATGGCTTCGCCAGGCGCGACAGGTCGTTCATGGTCTCGCTCGGGCTTTTGATCGGCGGCAGGATCGAGGGCAGCTTGTCGAACAGCTTGCCCATTTCGTTGATCAGCCCGGGATTCTCCTCGCGCGCGGGCGGCGCCTGTGGAGCGGGTGTCGATGGCGACGGCGCGGCCTGCGGGCCCTGCTCCTGCAGGCCGAGCGCCGGCGGCGTGGATTGCGGCCATCCGGACCCGCCGGCGCCGAGCAAGAGCAACAGTGCTGCTGAAGTCAGCGTCCCCAGCCGCAGGGCCGGATTGCCGGATCGAACCATCATGACGGCAACCGTAGCCGAAGCCGGCGCGGAGGCAAAGCGAGCGTTACTGATAGAACATGATCTCCGTGCAAACGCGTTCCGCGTTTGTCGCGATGGATGCTAGATCAGCTTGATCGCGACCACGAAGCCGAGCACCAGCACCGCGGCGCCGATCGCCACCCACAATCCGAGATGCTTCTCGATCCTGACCCGGATCCAGTCGCCATAGCGGTTGAGCAGGATCGCCACGATAAAGAAACGTCCGCCGCGCGCCACGATCGAGCACAGGATGAACAGCCCGATATTGTAGCCGGCAAAGCCGGACGTGATGGTGACGAGCTTGTAGGGGATCGGCGTCAGGCCCTTGAGCAGGATGATCACCGCGCCCCATTCGGCATAGGAGGCGCGGAAGGCCTCGACCTTGTCGCCGAGGCCATAGACCTGGATCAGCCAATGGCCGACCGAGTCGAACAGCAGCGCGCCGATGGCGTAGCCCAGGAGACCGCCCACCACCGAGGTCGCGGTGCAGACCGCGGCGTAGAGCCAGGCGCGCTGCGGGCGCGCCAGTGACATCGGAATCAGCATCACGTCCGGAGGGACGGGAAAGAAGGAGCTTTCTGCGAAAGCCACGGCACCCATGATCCAGAGCGCGTAGGGCTTGTGGGCGGCGTCGATGCACCAGTCGTAGATACGTTTCAGCATGGCGCCGCGATGAAGCACCATGGGACGGATTTGTCCATCGCGAGTTTTGGGCGAATTGTGACGTTTTAAAAGCATGATCCGGCCCCGAAGGGCTGCGTTGGCGCAAACTGTGCCGCGGTTTTCCCTCGCGACAAACGCGGAACGCGTTCGCGCGGAGGTCATGCTCAGACAATCACCAGAAGCGCGATGACGATTTTTCCCGATCCCATCGCGCTTTAATGGCGCTTGCGCGCCACGCGCCCCTCGAGCGCGACAATTGGCCGCCGGGCGGCAACGCGCGGTGACGCGACTTTAGGCAGCTTCATCGGCGATTTCGGCAGTTTCTCGGCAATGCCGAGCATGTCTTCACGCCGTGCCATCTCGCGCCAGACATCCTCGGGGCGGACGCCGGCCGAGGCCCAGAGCACGGTGAGATTATAGAGCAGATCGGCGCTCTCCCGGATCACGGCCTCGCTATCGCCGTTGACCGCGTCGATCACGACTTCGATGGCCTCTTCGGCCAGCTTCTTCGCCATTTTGGAGGGGCCGCGCTGAAACAGCCGGGCCGTGCGCGATGTAGCCGGATCAAGGTCTCTGGCCGCGAGCACAGCCAGATATAGCCGCTCAAGCGAATCACTCATGGTACTCAAAACTACTCTAAACCAATGGCGAGCGCGTTAACGCCCGACGATAAAAGCAAATAACAGGCCGGCGCGGCAACCGCGGCGGCCTGTTGTGGTCAACCCTTGGTAGCCAAAGCTAGTAGCAGTTCGTGTAGTAGCCCTGGCCACAGAGCTCGGACGGAGCGGTGCCGCCGTAGCGCTGGTACTGATAGTTCGGACCCGGACCGTAATAGGGGCCGCCGCCGTAGTAGGTCGGGCCGCTGTAATAGACGGGACCGCCGCCATAATAGCCCGGACCGTAGTCATAGGCGTAGGCGTCGCGGGTTGCAGCGATCGCAAGCCCGGTGCCGATGATGCCGGCAAAGGCTGCGGCAGCCGCCGCGCCGCCGCCACCACCATGCCAGTGGCGGCCTCCCGCGTATGAGGCGGTCGGGGCCATTGCGGTCAGCGCCAGCACCGCAGCGGTAGCAAGGACGGCCTTGCGGCCGGCGAATTTCGCAAATCGGTCAAACATGTCTCGGACCCTCCTTGGGACCTCCAATGGTGCCTGTGGACAGGCTCATGTCTTTCAAACACCCGCGGCCCATGTTGGGTTCCTCAACCCCAACACAAGATGAACAGGGTTGCGTGATCATGACGCAACCGCCGCTCATCCGCCGTTCATGTTGGCGCGGACAGACTGGCCGCCTGCCGGCGCTGCGAGCGTCACGAAACCACAACAATGCGGGACCGGCGCGACTGATGTCTGGATTCAAGACGATCGCCTTGCGCTGCGTGCTGGCTCTTTCGATCTCGCTTGCCGCGCTGACAGCCCGCGCCGTCGATGCGGCGGAGACCGCTGCGCCCTCCGTTGCGATCCATTTCACCTTCGATCGCCCGGTCGACGCAAGCATGGCGCCGTTTTTCGTCGCCGCGAAGGACGGCAGCTACGCCGCCGAGCGTCTCAACGTGTCCTTCAACAATGCGGCCGGATCGCCGGAGGCACTCGCACGCGTCGCCAAAGGCGACAGCGAACTCGCGCTCGTCGACATCAACGAGCTGATCCGTTTTCGCGACAAGGCCGATGCAGCGCCGGTCAAGGCGGTGTTCGTGCTGTTCAACCGCGCGCCGTATGCGATCGTCGCACGCAGGAGCCGCGGCGTTCATCTCCTGCCCGATCTCGACGGCAAGACCGTCGGCGTTGCCGACGGCGATCTGTCGATGCGGCTGTGGCCGGCACTGGCGCAGCAGAACGGCATTAACCCCGAGCGTGTGAAATTCCACAAGATGAGCGCGGCGGTGCGCGAGCCGATCCTCTCCGCGGGACAGGTCGATGCGGTCGCCGGCTTCAGCTATCTCTCGGCGGTGAACCTGCGCGACCGCGGCGTGCCCGGAGGCGATCTCGTCGTGCTGCGCTATGCCGACTATGGCTGCGAGGCCTATGGCTTCGCCGTGGTGGCCAATCCCGCGTTCGCCGTGGCGAAGCCGGAGGCGGTGAAGGGATTTGTCCGCGCCCTGATCGCCGGCATCAACGCGACCCTCAAGGAGCCGCCGCGGGCGGCGGACGAGGCCGCAAGCCGCATCGACGATGGCGACCGCGATCTGGAGCTGGAACGCCTGCGCACGGTGCTGATCGACAACATCGTGACCGACGAGGCTCGCCGCAACGGCCTCGGCGGCGTCGATCCGGTCCGCCTGGAGCGCTCGATCGACCAGATCGCGCAGGATTTCAAATTCCGCAAGAAGCCGGTGGCGGGCGATATCTTCGACGACCGGTTCCTGCCGCCTGTCGAAAGCCGGCTGATCAAGTGAGCAAAACTGACAGCTTCCGCTGTATCTCGCGGGCGATCCCAGATTAGAATATGGGCTCACCTCGTTCTATCCGCCCGAGTTCCTCGCCCGCATGTCCATTTTCARCCTCTACACCCGTGTTCTCGAGCTGCTCGGCAAGGAGGCGCGGCTGGGTTGGCTGCTGGCGTTTGCCAATCTCCTGCTTGCCGCCTCGCAATTCGCCGAGCCCGTGCTGTTCGGCCGGATCGTCGACGTGCTCTCCGGCAAGACGGTGGCCGGATCGAGTTCGGCCTGGCCGTACCTCATGGCCTGGGTCGCGTTCGGGCTGTTCACGATCGCCTGCAGCGCGCTTGTCGCGCTGCAAGCCGACCGACTCTCCCACCGCCAGCGCCAGGCGGTGCTGACCGACTATTTCGAGCACATTCTGCAACTGCCGCTGACCTTCCACTCCGGCACCCATTCCGGCCGACTGATGAAGGTGATGCTCAACGGCACCGACGCGCTGTGGCGGCTATGGCTCGGTTTCTTCCGCGAGCATTTTGCCGCGATCCTGTCGGTCGTGGTGCTGCTGCCGCTGTCGCTCTATCTGAACTGGCGGCTGGCGATCCTGCTGTTCGTGCTCTGCATCGTCTTCACCGCGCTCACGACCTTCGTGGTGCGAAGGACCTTCGGCATGCAGATGGCGGTGGAGGAGCACTACAGCGAACTCTCCGCGCGCGCCTCCGACGCGCTCGGCAATGTCGCGCTGGTGCAGAGCTTTGTGCGCGTCGAATCCGAGGTCAAGGGCTTGCGCTCCGTCGCCGACCAGCTGCTCGCGGCGCAGATGCCGGTGCTGTCGTGGTGGGCGCTGGTCACCGTCATCACGCGGGCTTCCACCACCATCACGGTGCTGGCGATCTTCACCTTCGGCATCGCGCTGCACGACCAGGGGCTCACCACCGTCGGCGAGATCGTGATGTTCGTGAGCTTTGCGACGCTTCTGATCCAGAAGCTCGAGCAGGTCGTGAGCTTCATCAACAACGTGTTCATGGAAGCGCCGCGCCTGCGCGAATTCTTCAACGTGCTCGATGCGGTGCCCGCGGTGCACGACCGGCCCGACGCCATCGATGCCGGCCGGCTCTCGGGCCTCGTCGAGTTCAACGATGTCACCTTCTCCTATGACGGCAAGCGGCCGGCGGTCGAGGACCTCTCCTTCACCGCGCTGCCGGGACAGACCATCGCGCTGGTCGGCGCGACCGGCGCCGGAAAATCCACCGCGATCGCGCTCCTGCACCGCGCCTTCGATCCGCAGTCCGGCTTCATCAGGATCGACGGCATGGACGTGCGCGGCGTGACGCTGACGTCGCTGCGGCGGAACATCGGCGTCGTGTTCCAGGAGGCGCTGCTGTTCAACCGCTCGATCGCGGAGAATCTGCGCGTCGGCAGGCCGGACGCGACGGAGGCGGAATTGCGCCTCGCGGCCGAGCGCGCCCAGGCGCTCGAATTCATCGAGCGCAGCGGCGGCTTCGAGACCAATGCGGGCGAGCGCGGCCGCATGCTGTCCGGCGGCGAGCGGCAGCGGCTGTCGATTGCGCGGGCGCTGTTGAAAGACCCGCCGATCCTGATCCTCGACGAGGCGACCAGCGCGCTCGATGCCGTCACCGAGGCCAAGCTGAATGCCGCTCTCGACGAAGTGATGAGGGGCCGCACCACTTTCGTGATCGCCCACCGCCTGTCCACCATCCGCAATGCCACGCGGATACTGGTGTTCGAGAATGGGCGCGTGATCGAAAGCGGAACTTTCGATGAACTCGTGGCCAAAGGCGGCCATTTTGCCGAGCTCGCCAAGGCGCAGTTCATGGTGCAGGAGCACGCACGGGCCAGCGTGACGGCGGCCGAGGCCGCTGCCTCGGCGGTCAAGTCCCGGTAGGACCGTCGAAATTCGGCCTATTTCATCGCTGAATACCGCTCTGAACCCCTGTTCTCGGCGAACGAGCCGGTATAGGTTTGCATCGCCGCAAGCGGCGGCGCCGAATTTCAAACCCGAAACTCAGATCACGAGGACCGCCCGGAACCGGCGGATCTCCCAGGACCGGAATCGGATAGTGCACGTCTTTCGCCCGCTGCTTCGCCACTCCCTGCTGAATCTTTTCGCCGCGGCCATCGCATTGGCTGCGCTGCTTGCGCCGCGCGCGGCAAGCGCCGAGGCGCTGCTGCTGATCGAAGCCGACAGCGGCAAGGTGTTGCAGGCGGATAACGCGACCATTCCCTGGTATCCCGCTTCCGTCACCAAGATCATGACCGCCTATGTGACGCTGAAGGCGGTCAAGGACGGCAGGCTCACGCTCGACACGCTGCTCACGGTGTCGCCGACGGCGGCCTCGCAGTCGCCCTCGAAAATGGGTTTCCGGCCGGGCACCCAGCTCACCGTCGACAACGCGCTGAAGATGATGATGGTCAAGTCGGCGAACGACATGGCCGTGGTGCTCGCCGAAGGCGTCGGCGGCTCGATCGACGGCTTCTCCGCGATGATGAACGACACCGCGAAGAAGCTCGGCATGACGCAGACGAGCTACGTCAATCCCAACGGCCTGCCTGCCGACGGCCAGATCACGTCAGCGCGGGATCTCGGAATTCTGGCACGCTCGTTCCTGCGCGACCTGCCGGAATACGAGTATTTCGTGCACATCCCGGCGATCCGCTTCGGCAAGCGCGTGACCGGGAATTTCAACAAGCTGATCGGCCGCTATCCCGGCGCCGACGGTTTCAAGACCGGCTTCATCTGCGCCTCCGGCTACAACCTCGTGGCGTCCGCCACGCGCAACGGCCGGCGGCTGATCGCGGTGGTGCTCGGCGCGAACTCCGGCACCGCGCGCGCGGTGAAGGCGGCGCAGCTCCTGGAGCGCGGCTTCAGCCAGGACAATCTGTCGTGGCTGCGTCCCTCGCTCGGCACCGTCGAAAACCTCGTGCCGGTCGACGCCTCGCCGCCGAACCTGCGCGAGGACATGTGCGGCGGCCACCGCAAGCGGCCGGCCAGCGACGACGACGACGCGCTGATCGCAACCAATGGCGGCACGGCCGGATCGGCCTCCGCCACCGGCGGCGAAGCCCAGGTGACCTTCTTCACCGCCGGGCTGCAGCCGCCCTTGATGAAGGCCTCCGAGCTGATGGCCTCGGCCGCGGCCTCCGCCGAGCCGGTGCTGGTCTATACCGGCCCGACCCGCACCGGCACCGCCCTGATCGCGGCGGTCRCCGCCGATGCCGACCAGCAGGTGACGGCAAAGCCGCGTGGCAAGAAGTCGCGCGTGGCCAAGAAGCCTGACGCGGCCGACAAGCCCAAGGATGCTGGCAAGGACGCGGGCAAGGACACGAGCAAGGATGCCAAGACGGCGGCGGCGAAGCCGGTTGCCAAGCCCGACACCAAGAGCGCGGTCAAGCCGGCTGGAACCAGGCATGCGGCGGCCAAGCCCGCGGAGAAGCCCGCTGCAAGCAGCGATCAGGCGGCGAAGCCCGCCAAGCCCAAGGCTGCGACCAAGCCCGCCGCCAAGCCGCCCAACAACAGTTAACGGCGCCTCGAGGCGCGACCGCGCCCGCCCTTCGCAACTGCGGCAGCGCGGTTTGCGACGATTCCAGTAGCCACTTCCCGGCCTTTGCCATAATCCTCGGCGGCTTGCCACCTGTTCCGGCAGGTTCGATACTGGCAGCAACGAGGCAAGCCCGAGACACAACGGGCTCTAAAAGAGAGGGGAGTTTCCATGGAGCGCATCTGGCTCAAGCAATATCCGCCCGGCGTGCCTGCTGACATCGAGCCGACCCAATATGCATCGCTGGTCGACCTGCTGGAGGAGAGCTTCGCCAAGTTCGCCGACCGCAAGGCGTTCATCTGCATGGACAAGTCGATCAGCTATCGCGACCTCGATCAGATGTCGCTGGCGCTGGCCGCTTACCTGCAAGGCCGAGGCCTGCAACGCGGCGCCCGCGTCGCGATCATGATGCCGAACGTGCTGCAATATCCGGTAGCGACCGCCGCCGTGCTGCGCGCCGGTTTTGCGGTCGTCAACGTCAACCCGCTCTACACCCCGCGCGAGCTCGAGCATCAGCTCAAGGATTCCGGCGCCGAAGCCGTCATCGTGCTGGAGAATTTCGCCCACACCGTCCAGCAGGTGATCGCCAAGACGGCCGTGAAGCACGTCATCGTCGCCAGCATGGGCGACCTGCTCGGCTTCAAGGGCGTGATCGTCAATCTCGTCGTCCGCCGCGTCAAGAAGATGGTGCCGGCCTGGTCGCTGCCGGGCGCGGTGCCCTTCAACGACGCGCTCTCGGCCGGCCGCGGCATGACGCTCAGCAAGCCGAAGCTGTCGCCCGGCGACGTTGCCTTCCTGCAATATACCGGCGGCACCACCGGCGTCTCCAAGGGCGCCACGCTGCTCCACCGCAACATCGTCGCCAACGTCCTGCAGAACGATGCCTGGCTCCAGCCGGCGCTGGCGCAGCCGCCGCAGATCGACCAGCTCCTGATCGTCTGCGCGCTGCCGCTCTATCACATCTTCGCGCTGACGGCCTGCTACCTGCTCGCGGTGCGCGCCGGCGGCTGCAATCTGCTGATCCCCAATCCGCGCGACATCGCCGGCTTCGTCAAGGAATTGGCGAAGTACCAGGTCAACAGCTTCCCGGCCGTCAACACGCTCTACAACGGGCTGATGCATCATCCCGACTTCAAGAAGCTCGACTTCTCCAAGCTGAAGATCTCCAACGGCGGCGGCATGGCCGTGCAGCGGCCCGTCGCCGAGCAATGGAAGGCGGTGACCGGCTGCTTCATCGCCGAAGGCTACGGCCTGTCTGAGACCTCGCCGACGCTGACCTGCAACCCGGCGACCACGACCGAGTTCTCCGGCTCGATCGGCATTCCCGTGCCCTCGACCTGGATCTCGATCCGCGACGACGACGGCAACGAGGTGCCGCTCGGCCAGCCCGGCGAGATCTGCGCCAAGGGCCCGCAGGTGATGTCGGGCTACTGGAACAGGCCCGAGGAGACCGCCAAGGTGATGACGGCCGACGGCTTCTTCCGCACCGGCGACATCGGCGTGATGGACGAGAAGGGCTACACCAAGATCGTTGACCGCAAGAAGGACATGATCCTGGTCTCCGGCTTCAACGTCTATCCGAACGAGATCGAGGAAGTGATCGCGAGCCATCCGGGCGTGCTCGAATGCGCCGTGATCGGCGTCCCCGACTCCAAGTCTGGCGAGGCGGTGAAGGCTTTCGTGGTGAAGAAGGATCCCAACCTCACCGCCGAGGATGTGATCAAGTTCTGTCACGAACAGCTCACCGGCTACAAGGTGCCCAAGCACATCGAATTCCGCACCGACCTGCCCAAGACCAATGTCGGCAAGATTTTGCGCCGGCAGTTGCGTGACGAGAAGAAGGCGGAGGCGGCCTAGGCACGTCTCAAGGCACGGCTTGGGTTCATGACTGACATCGGCGACATCAGCCCGGCCGGCATTCTCGCCTTCTGGCGCGAGGCCGGCCGCGACGCCTGGTACGAGCGCAACGACGCTTTCGATGCGGAGGTCAGGCGCCGCTTTCTCGCGCTCTGGCAGCAGGCGGCCGCCGGCCGGCTGGCGTCCTGGGAGGAAAGCGACGACGGGGCGCTGGCGCTCGTCATCGTGCTCGACCAGTTTCCGCG
The DNA here is from genome assembly GCF_054049755.1 of Bradyrhizobium sp. P5_C11_2. NCBI lineage: Bacteria > Pseudomonadati > Pseudomonadota > Alphaproteobacteria > Hyphomicrobiales > Nitrobacteraceae > Bradyrhizobium > Bradyrhizobium sp. P5_C11_2. Next base: position 1,091 of record NZ_JBFULT010000120.1, on the reverse strand, counting down.
CAACATGTTCCGCGGCACGCCCGAGGCCTTTGCCAGCGACGCGCCGGCGCGCGATGTCGCCCGCCGCGCCATCGATCGGGGCGCCGATCGCAGGATCGACCCCGTCCTGCTCGAATTCCTCTATTTGCCCTTCATGCATTCCGAGCACCTGCCGGACCAGTTGCACTGCGTGGCGCTGTTTCAGGACACCGACAATGCCGAGAACCTGAAATACGCCCGGGAGCATGCCGACATCATCCGCCGGTTCGGCCGCTTCCCCCACCGCAACCGCCTCCTCGGCCGCGACACCACGCCGKACGAGCAGGCCTTTCTCGACAATGGCGGCTTTGCCGGCTGATGACATCACGGTGAAAGGCCGCGCGCCTCACCGCTTCTCCCGACGGCAATATTGTGCAGGCCCGCCGCACAGTCTAAAAAGCGGGACCGATTTTCAGGGAGACTGACGATGGCGATCCAGATTGGCGAGAAGCTGCCCGAGGCGAAATTCCGCGTGATGACGGCGGAAGGTCCGCAGGTGAAGACCACCGACGATATCTTCAAGGGCAAGAAGGTGGCGCTGTTCGCGGTGCCCGGCGCCTACACCGGCACCTGCCACAAGATGCATCTGCCGAGCATCTTCCTCAACGCCTACGCCATCAAGGACAAGGGCGTCGACACCATCGCCATCGTCTCCGTCAACGACGCCTTCGTCATGAACGCCTGGAAGCGCGACACCGACCAGCGCGACGAGGCCACCTTCCTCGCCGACGGCAATGCCGATTTCRCCAAGGCGATCGGCATGGAGCTCGACGCCTCCGGCAACGGCCTCGGCATCCGCTCCAAGCGCTACTCGATGCTGGTCGAGGACGGCGTAGTGAAGAAGCTGAACCTCGAGGCGATGCCCGGCAAGGTCGAGGTCTCCGGCGGCGATACGCTGCTGGGGCAGCTGTAAGGCGGCCCGGCGCGCTGCCACACTCTCGGTGTCGTCCCGGCGAAGGCCGGGACCCATAACCACAGGGTGGAATTGTCGCGCGAGCTGGCAACCGCGAGTCTTCGCTAAACCCAATCCTGTGGTTATGGATCCCGGCCTTCGCCGGGATGACGGCGGAGAG
>NZ_JBFULT010000119.1:0-15043 GCF_054049755.1 Bradyrhizobium sp. P5_C11_2 | reverse complement strand
GGTCTGGAGATGCGGTCCTCCATGCTCACCTGACAACTCTCCGATTCCGATGATGCCGGCCAGTCCACACGCCTTGATTGATTCAAGCAAGAAAAATCGGTTCACAGGCCCGGCATGTGCACGCCAGCGGGCACTTAAATCCAGCTCTGAAACAGCATCAGCCGATTGAACATCGGCATCGAGGTCCCGATGAAGGCTGCGGAGATCGGCAGCATCGCGACGAAGCCGATGGCGGCGACCGCGACGTAGGCCCATAGCGCCCAGCGCGGCAGACGTCCGCGCCGCAGGACATAGACGAGCGCAAGCGATGCGGCCGTTGCGGCCGGCAGGTAGTAATAGATGAAGCCAAGCGTGCGCGGCAGCAGCGCCCAGGCGAAATAGGGCCCGCAGTAGAACGACGCGATCAGGAATGCATCCCATCGCCGCGTGACGACGACGTCGCGCAACACCACGGCGAGCGCAAGCAGCGCTGGCCACAGCACCAGGGGATTGCCGAGGAAGACGATCGCGGCAATGCGATCTTCCGCCGTCTTGTCGAACAGGAACCATACCGGGCGCGCCAGGAACGGCCAGGACGGCCATGAGCTCATATAGGTGTGGCCGGCGATCGCGGTGGTGGTGTTGTCGGCGAAGATCCGGCGCTGCGCCTCGATCAGATCCGATGGCGACAGCCCGTAGAGCGGAACGAAGGTCGCGAGATAGGTCACCGCCGGCAGGGCTGCGAAGCAGAGCGCGACATGCTGCGCGCGGAAATCCGGCCAGAGGTCGGGACGATACCAGTCGCCCGGCCTCGCATCGGCAAACAGCGTGCGCCAGCCCTGCATCAGGCGGACCACCGCGACGATGACGATGCAGACGCCGAGCGGAAACAGCCCGCTCCATTTGCAGGCGGCAGCACAGCCGAACAGGGCGCCCGAGAGCGCGAACAGCGCATGCGGGCGCTCTCTTCGAAAACCGTGCATGAAGGCGGCGGTGGCAAACAGGCCGAAACCGAGCGCGAAGATATCGAGCATCGCGATGCGCGCCTGCACGTAGAGCATCTGGTTGCAGGCCGCGATCAGTGCTGCGGCGACCGCCGGCCCCTGCGCGGCGAACAGCGCGAGGCCGCACAGATAGATCGCCACGATCGCCAGCGCGCCGAACAGCGTTGCGGGATAGCGCCAGCCCAGCGCGTTGTCGCCGAAGGTCGCGATGGAGGCCGCGATCAGCTCCTTCGCCAGCGGCGGATGCATCGGATTGAGCACCGGCTGCGACGCCACGGTGCCAAGCATCTGCCGGGCCGCCGGCACGTAATGCACCTCGTCGAACACGAATTTCTCCGGTGTCGTCAGTCCGATCAGCAGCGCGAGATGGGTGACCAGGAAAATCGCGACAGCGATCACTGCACTCTGCGACACTTTCGGAACCGCAGGCATTTCAAGCGGCTGTTGTGGGGATGCTTTGCGTGGCAAATCTGCTTCACCGCGGAGAAAAACAAGGATGGCGCTTTTCATTGAACGCATTCCGCCGCAACTGTCACTAAGCATAGCGCAGGTCTCGCGCCGCTTGTGATAATTTCGCCACATCAGAAGCACGCGCGATCCGGTACGATCAGGGACACATCGATCGGTTGCGAAATGAATTTGCGTTTCTGGCTTTTCCCAACACTGCTCTCGGCCRCATTGTGCGCGGCGTCTGGCGCACAGGCGCAGACGCGCGTCGGCGAAGCCGTCGTGATTCAGAACGAAGTGGTGCGCGTGGCCGCGACCGCGACGCCGATCAATGTCGGCGACAGCATGCTGCGCGACGAGACCGTGCGCACCGGCGCCGACAGCGCGGCGCGCTTCGTCATGGCCGACAGCACCAATTTGTCGCTCGGACCGAGTGCAACGCTGAAGCTCGACCGCACCGTCTTCAACGACGAGCACAGCTATCGCGACGTCGCGATCCGCATGACCACCGGCGCATTCCGTTTCGTCACCGGACATTCGGAGAAGACCGCCTACAAGATCACGACGCCGCTCGCGACCATCGGCGTGCGCGGCACCACGCTCGACATCCTCTCGCAGCGCGGCCGCTCCGTCGTCGTGCTTCAGGACGGCGCGGCCAGCGTCTGCACGCTGAGCTTTCAGTGCGTGCAGCTGACCCAGCCCGGCGACACCGCAATCATCACCTCGACCGGCGGCAAGGTCGGCATCACCAAGACCAACACGCCGCCCTGGACGTTTGCCGGGACTTGCGCCGCGAATGCCGGGCTGTGCTCGGTCACCCAATATGCAGACGCCCGACCGACCATCACGCCCGCCGTCAATGACGACGGCATGCTGTGTGGGCGCTGATGATGGCAACGCTCCGCATCCGCGACCAGCTTCCTGCCGCCGCGCTGATGGCCATGGCCATCGTGACACTGACATGGGGTGTGCAGCCGGCCTCGGCCGCGACCCTAACCCTGACCGATTGCGAGACAAATTGCTCGCCGACGCCCACGTCGACCGGCACGCCCGCAGCCACGCCGAATCCTTATCCGTCGCCTTACCCGTCGCCTGCTCCAAGCGCGAGCACCGGCCCGACAGGCGCCGATTCCAGCGGCAATTCGGTCGGCGGCCTCGCCGACCAGCGCTTCAACCAGATGATCACCAACCGGGTGCTCGGCACGGTGCTGCTCGGCGTCAACGAGCAGGTCAATTGCAGCGACTGCATCAGCGCGTTCGGCTCGGCCGGCTCGTTCTCGGCCGGCATTCACGGCCGCAAGGAACTGACCAACAATCTGTCGCTGCTCGCCGGCATCGCCTACACGCAGTACAGCGAGGGCGGCTACAACATCACCAGCGCGCCGATCGGCGCGTTCGCGCTGCGCTATGACTTCACCGACTGGGGTTCGTCGCGCCCGTTCTTCGACGTCGGCACGATCCTGACGCCGTGGGAGAAGGCGCGCTATACAAGGAATTACAACACCAGCCTCGGCCCGGTGAGCGTGACGGGCTCGACCAACGCTTCGAACTACGCCGTCTATGGCCGCGCCGGCTGGATGAACCGTCTGTCACCCCGCGACGAGGTTGCGGCCTCGATCGAGGTCTGGCAGCTCTGGCAGCGCGTGTCCGGATATAGCGACAGTGCGGTGGCATTCAATCCGTTCGACGCCACGATTGCGACCGGCACCGACCGCACCAGCCTGGTCAAGATCGGCGGCCAGTGGACCCATCTCTACGGCAGCAATATCGAAGCCAACATCAACGGCGGCTGGGTGCAGTCGTTCGCCAGCCACAGCGGCATCGTCGCCACCGTGACCGGTGACGGCGTGGTGGTGCCGACGATGGGCAACCAGGGCTGGTTCGAATATGGCGGCCGGCTCGGCTTCCGCGTGTCCAAGGGCTGGATCGTGGACGTCTTCGCCAACGGCACGCTCGGCCCGCAGCCAGTGGGGAACACCATCCACGGCGGCCTGGGGCTGCGGATTAATTATTAGCGCGGGGGTTTGCCCGCCCCAACCTCCGCTGTCATGCCCCGCCACCGGGTCTCGCCTTCGGCGAGCCCGATGACAGGCTCCGGCTGGGCATCCAGTACGCCGCGGCCTATCGGTTCAATCACTACCGTCTCGGAGTACTGGATCGCCCGGTCAAGCCGGGCGATGACAGTGAGTATGTGGAGCGAGCATGCACTTCACGCCGCCGACTTACCCTCGAACGCGCGGCGCAAGGTTTCGACGTCCAGCTTCACCATCTTCATCATGGCCTGCATCGCGCGCGCGGCGGCGGCCTTGTCGGAGCTCGACAGGAATTCGAACATCACCTTCGGCACGACCTGCCAGGACACGCCCCAGCGATCGCTGATCCAGCCGCACTGCTGCTCCTTGCCGCCATGAGCAAGGAACGCGCTCCAGACGCTGTCGACCTGGGCCTGATCGTCGCAATGGATCATCAGCGAGATCGCGTGGGTATATTCCACCTTCATGCCGCCGTTGAGCGCGACCAGCGGCTGTCCGGCCACCGTGAACTCGACGACCAGCACGGAGCCCTCCTTGCCGGACGGGCCGTCCGAAACGTTGCGCTGAACGTGCGTGATCTCGGAATTCGGCACGAGCGAGACGTAGAACTTTGCGGCTTCCTCGGCATCGCCGTTGAACCACATGCAGGGCACGAGCTTGGACATGGAGACCGCTCCTCTTCAGGTTTTCAATGCTCTCGGATTTTCGATCAGGCGTTCGCCATGTCGGACTGCGCGGCGAAGGCTGCCATGTCCATCCAATTCACACCCCACATATGGCCATCCGGATCCTCGAAGCTGCGGCCGTACATGAAGCTGTACTCATCCTTCGGGCCGGGATCGGCCACCCCGCCCGCGACCTCGGCCTTGCCGACGATGGCRTCGACTTCGTCGCGGCTGTCGGCCGACAGGCAGAGCAGCACCTGGTTCGAGGTCTTGGCGTCCGCGATCGGCTTGGGCGTGAACTGGCGGAATTTGTCGTGGGTCAGAAGCATGGCGAAAATGGTCTCGGAGAAGACCATGCAGCTCGCCGTATCGTCGCAGAACTGCGGGTTCCTGACCGCGCCGACCGCCTCATAAAAGGCCGTGGCGCGCTTGAGGTCGGTCACCGGCAGGTTGACGAAGATCATCTTGGGCATCGGAAGCTCCTTGGGCGGGGTTCTGCCCAAGGACGGACGGGCAAGCAGCCATCCGACACGGCTTCCGATTATTTTTTAAGGCTCCGGCCTGCGTGGTTCTGTCGCACAGAACCCCATGGCTTTCCGGCAGCCTTACTTCGTCTCGTTCGGGTCCCGGTGGACGGGGTCGATCCACAGCACCGTCTCGGGCTTCTCGACCGGCTCGATGTCGAGATTGATCGCGACCGCCTCGCCGTCGCTGCGCACCAGCACGCATTCCAGCACCTCGTCGGGGCTGGCGTTGATCTCCTGGTGCGGGACATAAGGCGGCACGTAGATGAAATCGCCGGGGCCGGCTTCCGCGGTGAACTGGAGATTTTCGCCCCAGCGCATCCGCGCCTTGCCCTTCACCACATAGATGATGCTTTCAAGATGGCCGTGATGATGCGCGCCGGTCTTGGCGTCCGGCTTGATGCTGACCGTGCCCGCCCACAATTTCTGCGCACCCACGCGCGCGAAATTGATCGCGGCCTTGCGGTCCATGCCCGGCGTCGACGGCACGTTGGAATCGAGCTGGTTGCCGGGAATGACGCGCACGCCATCATTCTTCCAGCGATCGTCATGATCGTGTGCATGGTGGGAATGCGTGTGGTCATGGCCCGTCATGATCTTGCTTTCTGTTGGTTCCATGCGCGGCAAACTAACCAAAGCCGCAGCGTCAAGCCAGACCAAAAAAGGAACCCTCGCACGCGTCCAGTGTTGCCCCTGCGATAGAACTGGAAGGAGAGTTTCATGGGTAGCACGAGCGACAAGATCAAGGGCACTGCCAACGAGGCGATGGGCAAGGCCAAGCAAGGCATCGGCGAAGCCACCGGTTCCGATCGTCTGAAGGGCGAAGGCGTTGTCCAGGAGGTGAAGGGCAAGGGCCAGCAGGCCATGGGCGATGCCAAGGACGCCGCGAAGGAAGCGATTGATCGCGCTGCGGCTGCGGCACGACGCGCGGCGGAGTAACGCGCGTAGCACTGAAAGCGAAAAGACCGGCCGCAGGGCCGGTCTTTTTGTTTGTCTTGCTCCGTCATCCCGGGGCGATGCGCAGCATCGAACCCGGGATCTCGAGATTCCGGGTCTGGTCCTTCGGACCATCCCGGAATGACGCTGCGCGTCACTTCACCGCGAGCAATTCCACGTCGAACATCAGCGTCGCGTTCGGCGGGATCACGCCGCCGGCGCCGCGCGCGCCGTAGCCGAGCTGCGGCGGGATGATCAGCGTGCGCTTGCCGCCGACCTTCATCGAGGCAACGCCCTCGTCCCAGCCGGCGATGACGCGGCCCCTGCCGATCGGAAACTCGAACGGCTCGTTGCGGTCGACCGACGAGTCGAATTTCTTGCCCTTCTGGCCGTTCTCATAGAGCCAGCCGGTGTAGTGCATCACGCAGATCTGGCCGGGCTTTGGCGAGGCACCGGTGCCGGGGACGCTGTCGATTACTTGCAAGCCTGAAGCTGTGGTCATGGTCTTTCCTGCGGTCTGGGCCGAGGCCGTGGTGGAAACGAAATCGGACACGCCGCCGATCACGGTGATCGCGAGTGCCGACATGATGGCGAGGAGCACACGCTGGAAACGCTGCATAAGACACCTTCCGTTTGAGGCGGGAGGTGTCTAGCGCAACGAAGGTGTGGTTTCCAGCCCTCGGGCCGGCTTAGTAGCCCAGCGCGCAGCCGTCCTTGCGCGGATCGGAACCGCCGGTCAGCGTACCCTTGTCCCAATCGATCCAGATCGCCTGGGCGCCGCCGAGCGGGCCGACCACACTGGTGGTCTTGTGGCCGAGCTTCTTCAGGCCCTCGACGATATCAGCCGGCACGCTGTCCTCGAGCTGATACTGGCCCTCGTAGTGCAGGCCGCGCGGCATGTCGATCGCCTCCTGCACGTCGCAGCCATAGTCGAGGATGTTGGTCAGGAGATGGGTCTGGCCGGTCGGCTGGTACTGGCCGCCCATCACCGCGAACGACATCGTGGAACGGCCGCCCTTGGTGAGCAGGCCCGGCATGATCGTGTGCAGCGGGCGCTTGCCGCCTTCGATGCAGTTGGGATGACCGGGCTGGATGCGGAAGCCGCCGGCGCGGTTCTGGAACAGGACGCCGGTCTTGTTCGCGACGATCGCCGAGCCGAAGGAATGCGCGACCGAGTTGATGAACGAGCAGACGTTGCGGTCCTTGTCGACGACCGTGATGTAGATGGTCGAAGGATTCATCGGCGGCGCGACATTCGGCAGGTCGAGCATGCCGTCCATGCGGATCTTGCTGATGTACTCGTCGGCAAAGCCCTTCTCGAGCATCTCGGCGACGTTGATCTTCATGTGCTCGGGGGAGGCGACGTGCATCTCGCGATTCATGTAGGCGATGCGCGCGGCCTCCGCCTCGAGGTGGAAGCGCTCGACGCTGAGGGGAGCGTACTTGGTCAGATCGAAGCGCGACAGGATGTTGAGCATCAACAGCGCGGTGACGCCGGGGCCGTTCGGCGGGCACTGCCAGACGTCGTAGCCCTTGTACATCGTCCCGATCGGCGTCGTCGTCTCGGTGGTGTGCGCGGCGAAATCGTCGAGCGTATGCAGGCCGCCGATGCCGCGCAGGGTCTCGACCATGTCCTCCGCGACCGCGCCCTTGTAGAAGGCGTCGCGGCCGTCCTTGGCGATCGCGCGGAGCGTCTTGCCGAGCTCGGCTTGGCGGATGACGTCGCCGGCGACCGGCGGCTTGCCGCCCGGCAGCAAATAGCGCTGGGTGTTGGTGCCACCCTTCAGCTTCTCGAACTGGTTCTTCCAGTCGAAGGCGATGCGGGGCGCGACGACATAGCCTTCTTCGGCCGCCTTGATCGCGGGCTGCAGCAGCCGGTCGAAGCCGAACTTGCCGTGATCGCGCAGCACGGTTGCGAAGGCATCGATCACGCCGGGGATCGAGACCGCGTGCGCCGAGGTCAGCGGCACGGAATTGATCTTGCGTTCGAGATACCAGTCGGCGTTCGCAGCCTTGGGCGCGCGGCCGGAGCCGTTATAGGCGGTGATCTTGCCTTCGCCGCGCGGCTGGATCAGCGCAAAGCAGTCGCCGCCGATGCCGGTCGATTGCGGCTCGATCACGCTTAGCAGCGCCGAGCCCGCCACCGCCGCGTCCACCGCCGTGCCGCCCTCGCGCAGCACCTCGATCGCGGCCAGCGAGGCCTGCGGATGCGAGGTCGCGACCATCGCGTTGGTGGCGTGGACCGTGGACCTGCCGGGGAAATGGAAGTTTCTCATGCGAATTCTTGCTCTCGTTAAGCCCTCTTGGGCCGCTAGGCGAAGTCTTGGGACGCGCATGTCGCGCCCTCTCGAAAAACCGAGCCTTCATGGCACATTCCGGCCCGCCCGGGCAATGCTGGCATACCAGGGAAATGGCTGCCATCCGCTGGGCGTATGACCGTTCGTGGGCGTCGCCGATGCGGGTTTTCTGGGCGGCGGCCGCCTGCTAAACGAGCCGCCATGATCACCAAGGTCGCCGCCTTCTACCAATTCGCCGCCCTGCCCGATTACCGCGAGCTGCGCGAGCCGCTGCGTGCGTTCTGCGCGCGCCTGGCGCTGAAGGGCAGCGTGCTGCTGGCCCGGGAGGGCATCAACGGCACGATTGCAGGCCCGCCCGCTGCGATCGACGCATTCGCCCACGAGCTCATGCACGGCGACATGTTTGGCGGCAGGCTCGACAATCTCGAATTGAAATTCTCGACCGCCGGGTCCATGCCGTTCGGCCGGCTCAAGGTGCGGCTGAAGAAGGAGATCGTCACGCTTGGCGACGCGGCTGCCGATCCGACGGACCGGGTCGGCACCTATGTCGATGCGGCCGAATGGAATGCGTTGATCGCGGCGCCCGATACGCTGCTACTCGACACCCGCAACGCCTTCGAAGTGGCGATGGGCACGTTCGAGGGCGCGGTCGATCCCGGCATCAAGAGCTTTGGCCAGTTCAAGGACTTTGCGGCAGAACAGCTCGACCCCGCCAAGCACCGCAGGATCGCGATGTTCTGCACCGGCGGCATCCGCTGCGAAAAGGCGAGCGCGCATCTGCTCGCGCGCGGCTTTGCAGAGGTCTATCACCTCAAGGGCGGCATCCTCAGATATCTGGAACAGGTGCCGGAGGCGCAAAGCCGCTGGCGCGGCGAATGCTTCGTGTTCGACGAGCGCGTCGCGCTCGGCCATGGTCTGCGCGAACGGGAAAAGGGGCACKGCCGTGACGAATGAGATCAGGACGCTCAGCGAGCGCATCGACACGCTGGAGGCGCGGCTGGCCTATCAGGACGACACCATCGAAACCCTGAATCAGACCATCACGGCGCAATGGAAGCAGATCGACGCGCTGACGCGGCAGGTCGCGCAGTTCGCCGAACGTCTCCAGGAGGCCGAAGCGAATGCGCCGGGACCCGCCAACGAGCGCCCGCCGCATTATTGAGGCCGGGAATTACAGGCCCGACGCCTTCGGCAGCAGGCTGGTCACCTCGCCCGACATCATCAGGCGGTCGCGCCCGGCCTCCTTCGCGGCGTAGAGCGCCTGATCCGCAGCCTCGATCAGCGACGTCACGCCTGCGGTGCGCTCCAGCGCCGGCCGGCAAGTCGCACCGCCAAGCGAAGCCGTAACGCAGCCCGACGCGTGATTTGAGGTATGGACGAGCCCGGCCTCGCGGATCGCCCGGCGGATCCGCCCGCCAATTCGCGCGCAACCCGCGGCATCGGTGTTCGGCAGCAACATGGCGAATTCCTCGCCGCCATAGCGCGCCGCCAGATCGCCTGCACGCTGCATCTCGGCCGCGATGACCTTGGCGATCACGCGCAGGCAGGCGTCGCCGGCGGGATGGCCGTATTCGTCGTTGTAGGCCTTGAAATGATCGACGTCGATCATCAGCAGGCTGAGGCTCGAACGGTCGCGATAGGCGCGCGCCCATTCCTCCTTCAGACGCTCGTCCAGGCGGCGGCGATTGGCGAGTCCGGTGAGGCTGTCCTCGATCGCGAGCATCTCGAGCCTGGTCTCCAGCTTCTTCTGCTCGGTGATGTCGCGCGAGATCGCCACCACGCCGTCGACGTTGCCGTTGTCCTTGCGCGTCACCCGCATGGTCGATTCGAGCCAGACTTCGCCATTCTGCCGGTGCGTGTTTCGGTAGGTGACGCGCGCCTCCTCCGTCTCGCCACGCTTCATGGCATCGACGATCGCCTGGACTTGCGGCCGGTCGTCCGGGTTGATGCCTGCGAGCGCCGGCGTCCCGATCAGCTGGTTGGCGCGCCAGCCAACGACGCGGACCGACGAGGGCGAGACATAGCGCAGCCGCTCGTCGAGCCCGATGCGGGTCACCATGTCGCTGGAGCCCTCGGCGAGCAGGCGGAAATGAGCTTCCTTCTCGACCAGCGCGGCGGCCATGCGCTGGCCGCGTTGCAACTGACGCACCAGCACGGCCCCGATCACTGCGATCAGAATGACCAGCGCGAGCACGTAGAGCATGCGGGATATCGCCGCCGCGCGCCAGGGCGCCAGCAGCTCCGCCTTGTCGACGGTGGCGAGCAGGACAAGAGGGTAACGGCTGCTGCGCTTGAAGAAGCTGACGCGCTCGGCACCATCCAGCGGCGACTTGAAATGATAGGCTCCGCCGGGCTGTTGCAGGCTTGCGTCGCGGAACAGCGGCTTGTCGGCGACGCTGCGTCCGACGAATTTCTCGTTGCTCGGGTAGCGCGCGACGATCAGGCCGTCGCCATGTGTCAGCGCCACGGAGCTGTTGCGGCCGATCTCGAACTGCTCGTAGAAATGCGAGAGGTAGCTGGAGCTGATGGTCGCGAGCACCACGCCGCCGAAGCTGCCGTCCGGCTTGTTGAAGCGGCGGGACAGGGTCACGACCCATTCGCCATCCAGTTGGCTTTTCACGGGGTGGCCGACATGGGCCTCACGCTTCGGCGAGAGCTGATGATGACGGAAGAAAGCGTCATCGCTGAGCGTCGAAGCAATCGTTCCGGGCAAGGTCAGCCAGTTACCCTGATCGTCGATGATGGCGAGGCTGTGGACGCGCTCCATCGCCTTCTTGCGCACCTCCAGGAGCTTGCGCAGCTTGGCGATCGTGGCCGGCTCGGTGCCGTCCATCTCGAGCCGGCTGACGACGCCGACAACACCGGAATCCAACAGGTCGAGGCTGTCCTCGGCGTGCTGCGTCAGCGAGCGGGCGACGTTCGCCATCTCGGTCTCGGCGCCTCTGAGCACCGCGTCGCGCGCAGCCCATTCGCGCCAGCCGCTGACGCCCAGGATGGTCGCGCAGGTCAGCACGACGAACGCCGCCGCCCGTAACGGCAGGCGGCTCCATCCGGTTCTCTGGGAGGCGAAGTTCATGCGACAGAATTCTCCGATGGTCGGAAATTCTGCCGCTTCTGTTATGGAACTCTGAAATTGCCGCCGAGATTCGGCGCGATATCACCGTTTCCCGTAGTCCTACGGACGCAAGCGTCCGCGGATCGCTAACAAGACATTATCGAACCTATCGGAAACGGCGCGTCAAACCTTGTTGAAGCAAGCCTTGGTTGAAGCAAGCCTTGGTCGAAGATCGCCGCTAGCTGAAGATGGCCTTAACCTTGTCCCACAGCGACGGGCTGTCCGCCTCCGCGTCGGCCTTCGATGGCGTCGGCTGGGCGGCGCTTACGGGATCGGACGCGGGAAAGCTGTCCACCAGTCCGGCATCGAGCTTGGTGTGAATCTCACGGTCGGCGGCTTGCGCCTCGTGCGGATCGACGGCGTGCTTGTCATGCGGCGCGGGATTGAACGTCTCAGCCATGATCTCCTCCATTGGTTGGTCAACGCGGCCCAATTGCGCTTGTTCCCCTGTTCCGCTGAAGGCCACGGCGGTGTATCAGGAGCCGTAACCTTGCTCAGGACCATTCGTGCCCCAGTCTGCGACAACGCCCTTCATCGACGTGCTCTCCGGCCAACGGCAGGCCACCCCTCCCGCGTGGATGATGCGGCAGGCAGGCCGCTACCTGCCGGAATATCGCGAGGTGCGGGCGAAGGCCGGCGGATTCCTCGATCTCTGCTTCAATCCGGAGCTTGCCGCCGAAGTCACGCTGCAGCCGATCCGAAGGTTCGGCTTCGACGCCGCGATCATCTTCTCCGACATCCTGGTGATCCCCTATGCGCTCGGCCGCTCGGTGCGCTTCGAGGTCGGCGAAGGGCCGCGGCTGGAACCGCTGGATGATCCGGCCAAGGTCGCGACGCTGGCGCCCCGCGCCGACTTCACGAAACTCGCGCCGGTGTTCGAGGCGTTGCGGATCGTGCGCGGCGCACTTGATCCCAAGACCGCGTTGATCGGCTTCTGCGGCGCGCCGTGGACGGTCGCGACCTACATGGTCGCTGGCCACGGCACCCCCGATCAGGCACCGGCGCGGATGATGGCCTACCGGCATCCGGAGGCGTTTGCGACAATCATCGACGTGCTGGTCGAGAATTCGATCGAGTATCTGCTGGCGCAGCTCGCCGCCGGCGCCGACGCCTTGCAGATCTTCGACACCTGGGCGGGCGTATTGCCGCCGKCCGAGTTCGCGCGCTGGTCGGTCGAGCCGACGCGGCGCATCGTCGAAGGCGTGCGCGCCAAGGTGCCGGACGCCAGGATCATCGGATTTCCGCGCGGCGCCGGCGCGCAATTGCCGGGTTACGTCGAGGCGACCGGCGTCAACGCCGTCAGCATCGACTGGACCGCGGAGCCCGCCTTCATCCGCGAGCGCGTGCAAACACGCGTCGCGGTGCAGGGCAATCTCGATCCGCTGGTGCTCATTACCGGTGGCGCAGCGCTCGACCGCGCGGTCGACAACGTGCTGGCCAACTTCGCGGCAGGACGGCTGATCTTCAATCTCGGCCACGGCATCCAGCCGGAAACGCCGATCGCCCATGTCGAGCAGATGCTGAAGCGCGTGCGGGGGTGATTTATTTCGCCCCTGGGGAGCGGAAAAACAAAAAACGCGCAAACAACCCCATGCACAGTACAAATCATTGAAGAATTTCGTCCGACATGACTTGAGTCCCCGCAGCGGAGACGTTTGACACGTCGGGCAAAACAGGCGCAAAACTACATGATCGCACCGATGATCGCTTTGCGGCAGGCTAGCGCGGCCGGCTGCGCTCGATGATCTCGGCAGCGCCCTTCGTCAGCAGATCGAGACCCACCGCACGACCGAGCTCACGCGGGCGGTTGGCGGCGCCGGTGCGCGAGGCCTCGATGATGGTGTTGCCGGAGAGGTCGAGCACGGATGCGGTCAGCGACATCTGATCGCCAGCGATGGTCGAGAAGCCCGCCACCGGCGAATTGCAGTGGCCGTTCAGCACCCAAAGCACCTCGCGTTCGGCATCGGCAGAGGCGTGGGCAGCGGGATCGTCGATCGCGGAGAGGATCTGCCGGGTCTGCCAGTCCTGCGCCGCGCATTCGACGGCGACGATGCCCTGCCCTGCCGCCGGCAGCATCTCCGCCGCGGAGAATTCATAGGCGATGCGGCTCGAAAGGCCGACGCGGTCGAGGCCCGAGCGCGCCATGATCAATGCATCGGCCGGTCCGACGGCGCCGCCGTCGGGCAGGCGCTGCTTCTCGCCATTGTCGAGCTTTCGCACGCGCGTGTCGGCCGCGCCGCGGAAGTGGATCACCTCTATCTCGGGAAATAGTCGCCGCGCATAGGCCGCGCGGCGCACGGCGTTGGTGCCAACTTTAAAACCCTTGCCGCGCGACTGGCGCAGCGCCTCCAGGGTCACGCCGTCGCGCAGCACCAGCGCGTCGCTGGCCGGATCGCGCGACAGCGTCGCGCCGATGACGAGGCCGGGCGTGTCCTCGTTGCCCGGCATGTCCTTCAGCGAATGCATCGCCGCCTGTAGCTCACCCGACAGCACGGCGGCGCGGATCTGCGCCACGAAGGCGCCGCCCTTGCCGCCGTGGGGCAACAGCTTGCTGGTCTGGTCGAGATCGCCCGTGGTGTCGAACTTGACGATCTCGACCTCGATATCGGGCACGGCGGCGGTCAGGCGGCGCGCGATCTCTTCCGTCTGTGCCAGCGCCATCGCGCTCTTGCGTGTGCCGATCCGAAGTCGTGTAGCCAAGCTCTTGTCCTTTCGAAGCACGGATTTACCGCGCATCCTCCAATATCATGTCGGAGGCCTTTTCGGCGATCATGATGATCGGCGCATTGGTATTCCCCGACACGAGGTCCGGCATGACCGAGCCGTCAACGACGCGAAGGCCCTCGAGCCCCCTCACCTTCAGCCGTTGGTCCACCACCGCGAGCGCGTCATTGCCCATACGACAGGTCGAGGTCGGATGGTAGATGGTGCTGCCGCGCTCGCGGCAGTAATCCAGCAGCTCAGCATCCGTCGATACCTTCGCACCGGGATCGACCTCGTTGACCACGAACGGCTTCAGCGCCGGCGCGTTCAGGATCTTGCGCAGGATCTTCAAGGCTTCGACGTTGGTGGTGCGATCGGTCTCGGTCGACATATAGTTGATGCGGATCTCCGGCGGGACCGTCGGGTCCGCGCTTTTGATGCGCAAGGTGCCGCGGCTTTCGGGACGGAG
Source organism: Bradyrhizobium sp. P5_C11_2 (assembly GCF_054049755.1). Classification (NCBI taxonomy): domain Bacteria; kingdom Pseudomonadati; phylum Pseudomonadota; class Alphaproteobacteria; order Hyphomicrobiales; family Nitrobacteraceae; genus Bradyrhizobium; species Bradyrhizobium sp. P5_C11_2. Next base: position 871 of record NZ_JBFULT010000119.1, on the reverse strand, counting down.
CTGGCAGATCGACGCGGTGAAGCCGGAAAAATCGTGCAGCTTCTCGCCCATCTTGTCGGTCGAGAACGGCAGGAAGTGGACCTGGATGTCCGGCGATGCCAGCCGCGGGCTGGTCTTGAAGAAGGCGCCCGCGGTGCCGGCCGCGATCGTCAGCCAGCCTTTCCGGAACAGCGCATAGCGCGCGCCGGCGAGCGTACGGCGGATCGGATTGTTGACGGTGTCGTTGAGCGTGATCTTCTGCGAGCAGCGCATGACGATGCGGACCTGCATGTGGTCCTGAAGATCGTGGCCGACGCCTTTCGCGTCCAGCACCACATCGATGCCGTGCTTGCGCAGCAGATCGGCGGGACCGACACCGGAGAGCTGCAAGAGCTGTGGCGAGTTGTAGGCGCCGCTCGACAGCACGATCTCCTTGCGCGCACGAGCGCGGCGCACGGTTGCGCCCTGCCGGTACTCGACGCCGACGGCGCGGCGTCCCTCGAACAGCACGCGCTGGCCGAGCGCCTCGGTCTCGACCTTGAGATTGCCCCGCGCCTTCGCGGGGCCGAGATAGGCCACCGACGTCGAGGCGCGACGGCCGTTGCGTGTCGTGGTCTGGAACAGGCCGACGCCTTCCTGCGTGGCGCCGTTGAAATCCGGATTGTAGGGCAGACCGGTTTCGACCGCGGCATCCATGAAAGCCTTCGACAGCGGATCGGTCACGATCATGTTGGAGACCGGCAGCGGGCCGCCGGTGCCGTGATATTGATCGGCGCCGCGCGACTGGTTCTCGGCCTTCTTGAAATAGGGCAGCACGTCGTCGTAGCCCCAGCCGGTGTTGCCGAGCTGGCGCCAGCGGTCATAGTCCTCGTGCTGGCCGCGGACATAGAGC
>NZ_JBFULT010000118.1:0-15081 GCF_054049755.1 Bradyrhizobium sp. P5_C11_2 | reverse complement strand
GCGAGTCTTCGCCAAACTGCTCCCTGGGGTTATGGGTCCCGGCCTTCGCCGGGACAACAGCATCTATGAGGAAGCCTTCGCCCCCACCTTCCGCTGGCACAGCGCCGCAACCGCCCCCAGCGCCAGCAGCGCCGCCGATACATTGAGCGCGTAACTCAAGCTCCCGAGCGCATCCGTGATCGCGCCGACCGCGATCGGCCCGAGTGTCTGGCCGATGCCGAAGGAGATCGTCATTGCCGCGATCGCGGTCGGCCAAACCTCGGGCGGATAGTTGAAGCGCACGAAGGCCGTGGTCGAGTTGACGACGGCGAAGAAGGCGACGCCGAACACGACTGCGGAGACAGCCAGCCAGGCCGTCGAATGTCCCAGCATCGGCAGGCCGGCGCCGAGCGCATTGGTGCCGAGGATGATGGCGGTTGCGAGTCCGCCGCGGTCGAGCGCGAGCACACCGCGCCAGACCCAGGGCGTCACGAAGGCGCTGACGCCGATCAGGCCCCAGAACGCGGCCTGCGCCGTCGCATCGCCGCCGCCGTCGCGGACATAGGCGATCATGAAGGTCATGTAGGCGATGTAGCCCGCGCCGAACAGGAAGTAGCCGGCCAGGTAGACCAGCACCGGGACAATCGCAAAGGAGGCATGGCTGGCTTCGGTGAAGCGCGCCTTGCTCTCGATACGGACCAGGAACAGCGGGACGGTCATCACGGCGGAGAGCAGCGTCAGCGCCCACCACACGATCCACCACGAGCCCGGCCCGAACCATTGCAGCGTGAAAGGCGCGATGAGCCCGGAGGCGAGAATGCCGGCGCCGGGGCCGGCATAGAACAGGCTGAGCAGGAAATTGGCGCGCTCGGGATGCGACTGCGCGATGGTGGCGGCGAGTGCGCCGCCGGCGACGAAGCCGGCCGCGGCGCCGATGCCCAGCACCAGCCGCGCCAGGCTCAGCGCGAAAAAATTCCCGGTCAGCGCGCAAGTCGCGAGCGCGGCGAGGCAAGCCAGGGTTCCGCCGCGGATCGCGGCCGACCAGCCGACGCGCCGGATCAGCCGGGACGCCATCAGCGCGCCCACGAGATAGCCGACGGCATTGATGGTGTTCATGAAACCGGCCGCCGAGTAGGACCAGTTCAGGCTATCGCGCATGTCCGGCAGCACCAGCGCATAAGCAAAACGACCGATGCCGAGCCCGACCGTCGCAGCCAGCGACAGGATCAGGATCAGCCGCGCGGGGTGCGCGTCGGGCAGGGGGCGGTCAGCGGTGCGCAAGGGCTACTCCGGCAGCATGATTGTGGCAGGCCCTGCCCGCCTTGCACAGCGGCGAAGCGGCAATGGTGTCTTGCCAAGCGCGCAAGGCCGCTCTAGCACTCCGGCCGGCCGTCATTCCGGGGCGCGCCTCTTGGCGCGAGCCCGGAATCCATTCCGCCACTTGTTGCGTGGCCTGATGGATTCCGGGCTCGCTCGCTTTGCTCGCGCCCCGGAATGACGAGAGAGGATTGAGAAGGATCTGACCATGGCGACCCACAAACTGCTGCTGCTCCCCGGCGACGGTATCGGCCCCGAGGTGATGGGCGAGGTGAAGCGGCTGATCGACTGGCTCAATACGGCCGGGATCGCCAAATTCGAGACCGATACCGGCCTCGTCGGCGGTTCGGCCTATGACGCGCACAAGGTGTCGATCTCCGAGGGCGACATGGCCAAGGCCAAGGACGCCGATGCGATCATTTTCGGCGCGGTCGGCGGCCCGAAATGGGATGCGGTGCCCTATGAGGTGCGCCCCGAAGCCGGCCTGCTGCGCCTGCGCAAGGATCTCGGCCTGTTCGCCAACCTCCGTCCCGCGGTGTGCTATCCGGCGCTGGCCGATGCCTCGAGCCTGAAGCGCGAGGCGATCGAAGGCCTCGACATCGTCATCGTGCGCGAGCTCACCGGCGGCGTCTATTTCGGCGAGCCCAAGACCATCACCGATCTCGGCAACGGCCAGAAGCGCGCCATCGATACCCAGGTCTACGACACTTATGAGATCGAGCGCATCGCCCGCGTCGCCTTCGACCTTGCCAAGAAGCGCAAGAACAAGGTGACGTCGATGGAGAAGCGCAACGTCATGAAGTCGGGCGTGCTCTGGAACGAGGTGGTGACGCAGGTCCACAAGCGCGAATATGCCGACGTGACGCTGGAACATCAGCTCGCCGATTCCGGCGGCATGATGCTGGTGAAATGGCCCAAGCAGTTCGACGTCATCGTCACCGACAATCTGTTCGGCGACATGCTGTCCGACATCGCTGCGATGCTCACCGGCTCGCTCGGCATGCTGCCCTCGGCCTCGCTCGGCGAGGTCGACGTCAAGAGCAAGAAGCGCAAGGCGCTGTATGAGCCCGTGCACGGCTCGGCGCCCGATATCGCCGGCCAAGGCCTCGCCAACCCGATTGCGATGATCTCGTCCTTCGGCATGGCGTTGCGCTACTCCTTCGACCTGGGCGCGCTCGCCGACAAGCTGGACCAGGCGATCGCCGCGGTGCTGGCCAGCGGCCTGCGCACCGCCGACATCAAGTCGGACGGCACCACCGCCGCCTCGACCACGCAGATGGGCGAAGCGATTTTGAAGGAATTGCAGAAGCTGCACGCGTAAGGCTTGCACTGCAATTGTAGGGTGGGCAAAGCGAGAGCGTGCCCACCACTTCTAAAGATGGTGGGCACGGCGCAAGCGCGCCTTTGCCCACCCTACAGCCAAGCGATTAATCGTAGCCCGGATGAGCGAAGCGACATCCGGAATCTTGCCTGCCGTGTTCCCGGGAATCGCTACGCTCACCCGGGCTACGACGTCATCGGAGCCGCTTCATGGATACCTCGCCCCGCCCCAAGATCGCGGAAACCATCATCCATGAGACGGTGCGCCAGCGCGAGGCGCAGATCGGGCGGCGCTGCGAGATCCTCGCCAACACGCGCATCGAATTTTCCTCGCTCGGCGACTACTCCTATCTCGGCGAGAATTGCGAGGTCGCCGACGCGGGAATCGGAAAATTCACCGCCATCGCCAATTCGGTGCGGATCGGCGCGCCGAACCATCCGATGGGCCGTCCGTCCCAGCATCGCTTCACCTATGTCCCGGAATATTACGAGGCGAGCGCGACGCGCGACCGCGACTTCTTCGCGGACCGCCGCGGCGACCGCGTGATCATCGGCAATGATGTCTGGATCGGGCACGCCGCCATCCTGCTGCCGGGCGTCACGGTCGGCGACGGCGCGGTGATCGCCGCAGGCGCGGTCGTCAGCCGCGATGTGCCGCCCTACACGATCGTCGGCGGCGTTCCCGCGCGCCCCATCCGCAAGCGCTTCGATGATTCCGTCGCGGAAAGCCTGCGCCGTATCGCCTGGTGGGATTGGCCGGACGAGCTCATCTTCGAGCGCCTCGCTGATTTTCGCTCCGAGGCGATCGAAGAATTCTGCAGGCGCTACGACCCGGCAGCCAACGCGTAAAGCGGACGCATCTTCACCAATAAAAATGGCCGGGCGTGAGCCCGGCCATTTTGATTCGGGAGATAGGTCCGCTTCAGTACAGCGGGAAATTCCGCGGATAGCCGCCGACGTCGGCCGGCGTGCTCAGCGGCTGGCGATCGATCGGGCGGTTGTTGTTCTCGCGGGCGAAGGTCGGATAGCCGATCGCCGGCGGGAAAGCGTAGTCGGAGAACTTGCGGTCGCCCGGATTGACCTCGGTGCCGCCGTCGAGCCAGGAGCGCTTGCTCACATAGAGGCGGGTGCGACCCTGCTGATAGACCGCGTTGGGGCCGCTCGGGCCGTAATAGGGACGGCCGTTGTCATAACGCTGCTTCTTGGTGTCGGCCGAGGCTGGTGTCGCGAGGGCTGAGGACATGGCAACCACGGCGCCGGCCGCAAGCCACATCGCCAGTTTGTTCGCGGCAGAGAAATTCGAGCTCATCACGTCCCCTTCAGGCGGCAAGCCGCCAATCGATTTCGACCCCATACTAGCCCGGCCGGGGCGGCCGCAACTAGGTCTATTGGGTCACACCACGCCGGAATAATCGTGCGTGCCGGCAAAAGTTGCATGGAAACCAGCCACTTGAGCTTGATGCCGGTCAAAGCGCCCCGCGCAATTGCGCGTTCGCGGCGCCCAGCAGCCAGTCGGATGAGCCGGCGGGGTCGCAAGAGCGGCGCTTGAGCTCGGCGTGGGCGAACAATTCCGCCAGCTTCGGCTCGTTGCCCGATGTGAGCAGCGTCAGCCGGTTCAGCGTGCAGGCGATCGCGGCGCGCCGGGCCGGCACGGTGTCGCCCTGGCAGGAGAAGCCGGAGATCTGGAGCGCAGGGTCCTCGTTGCGCTTGAGATAGCCGAGGCAGGTCTGCCTCCCCTTCGCCGTGGCGCTGGGACGGAACAGCGCAACGGGTCCGAATTTCGTGTCGATCATGCCGGCTTGCTCGAGCGGCGCCTCGGCGCCGAGGCCTAGCGGAAGGCCCATCTGGATGGCCAGATCGGCGGCGGCCGGACGAGCCAGGTCGAATTCGCCCCCTGGCCGGTAGATTTCGAGCTCGGCGAGCGGCCGGTCCGCCTCGCCGGTCCAGCGCAGCACGTCCCTGCGGCCGCCCTCGGGGTGCCGAAAGATAGTGTAAGCGGCTGATTTATCGGATGAATCCATTCGGCTGACGGCAAAGGCCGGATGCGAGCGGTCAGCGACGCTCCAGCCCGGCTTCATCCCCGGCTCGTCGTCGCGCAGGCTCGGCAACTGGCCGAGCGCGGCAAGCCCGAGGATGGCAAACAGCACCAAAACCCCCACATAGGCGAACAGGCGCGCCAGCGTGCCCACGACCTCATCGGCGAAATTGGCGAGCGCAAGATGGATCTGGGTGGGCGTTGCGGCCGTGCTGGCCTCAGGCGACTGCATCCACGGCCTTCAGGCATGGTCCAACGTTGTCTTGAGGCCGGTTCTCGCATAGAAGCGCTGCTCTTCCTGTTTAAGCGTCAGCTTCAGGAAAGGGCTTTTTCATCGGAGAGTGAACGATGGGTTACAAAGTCGCAGTGGTCGGCGCGACCGGCAATGTCGGACGGGAAATGCTCAACATCCTCGATGAGCGCAAATTCCCCGCGGACGAGGTCGTCGTATTGGCGTCACGCCGCAGCGTCGGCGTCGAGGTCTCCTATGGCGACCGCACCCTGAAGGTCAAAGCGCTCGAGCATTACGACTTCTCCGACGTCGACATCTGCCTGATGTCGGCGGGCGGTGAGGTGTCGAAGGAATGGTCGCCGAAGATCGGCGCCGCCGGCACGGTCGTGATCGACAATTCCTCGGCCTGGCGCATGGACCCGGACGTGCCGCTGATCGTGCCGGAAGTGAACGCGGACGCGGCCAAGGGCTTCGCCAAGAAGAACATCATCGCCAACCCGAACTGCTCGACCGCGCAGCTCGTGGTCGCGCTGAAGCCGTTGCACGACAAGGCGACGATCAAGCGCGTCGTGGTCTCGACCTATCAATCGGTGTCCGGCGCCGGCAAGGACGCGATGGACGAACTGTTCTCGCAGACCAAGGCCGTCTACACCAACAGCGAGCTGATCGCGAAGAAATTCCCCAAGCGCATCGCTTTCAACGTCATCCCCCACATCGACGTCTTCATGGAGGACGGCTACACCAAGGAAGAGTGGAAGATGATGATGGAGACCAAGAAGATTCTTGATCCCAGGATCAAGCTTTCCGCGACCTGCGTGCGCGTGCCGGTGTTCGTCGGCCACTCCGAGGCCGTCAACATCGAGTTCGAGAACCCGATCACGGCCGATGAAGCGCGCGACATCCTGCGCAAGGCGCCGGGCTGCCTCGTCATCGACAAGCAGGAGCCCGGCGGCTACGCCACGCCGTATGAAGCGGCCGGCGAGGACGCCACCTATATCAGCCGCATCCGCGAGGATGCGACGGTGGAGAACGGCCTGGTGCTGTGGTGCGTGTCGGACAATCTGCGCAAGGGCGCCGCGCTCAACGCGATCCAGATCGCCGAAGTCCTGATCAACCGCAAGCTGATCAGCGCGAAGAAGAAGGCGGCGTAAGGGAAGCGTTGCTTCGTAGGGTGGGTTAGCGAAGCGTAACCCACCTCTTTACTTTCCGCGGTGACAGACATGGTGGGTTACGCCTTCGGCTAACCCACCCTACAAGAGCGGCCTACGCCGCGTCCCTGACGCTGCGAAATTCCTTCGCGACCTGGTCCAGCACGAACAGCGATCCCTCCGCGACGCCGAAATAGGCGCCGTGGAGCTGCATCTGGCCGGCATCGACCGCCTTGCGCACGAACGGGAACGTCATCAGGTTTTCCAGGCTGCGGAACACCGCGGCCTTCTCGATGCGCTCGACGAATTGCGCCATCGTCTCGTGGTCGCGCTGCTCGACGATCTCCCCCGGCTTGATGAACATCTGCATCCATTTGCCGATGAAATCGCCGGGCGTGAGCGGCTCGATCTTGTCGACGAAGGCGCGGATGCCGCCGCATTGGGCGTGCCCGAGCACGACGATGTGCTTGATGCGCAGCACCGTGACCGCGTATTCCAGCGCCGCCGAGACGCCGTGCGCATTGCCGTCGGGCTGATACACCGGCACGAGATTGGCGATGTTGCGGACGACGAAGAGCTCGCCGGGGCCGACGTCGAAGATCACCTCGGGCGAGACGCGCGAGTCGCAGCAGCCGATCACCATCACTTCCGGCGACTGCCCCCTCACCGACAGGTCGCGGTAGCGGGTCTGCTCGGTCGGCAGCCGCTGGGTGGCGAAGGCCTTGTAGCCTTCCAGCAAGTGCTGAGGGAACGTGATCATGACCTATGCCTAACCATAGACCCGGGGAGCGAACAAGCCTTTCGAATAGGCAGGCCAGATGCTATCGGCTTTGGTCAGAACACGGAAAACCTCAAGGGAACGCTTGCATGACCCGCCCGCGCCGCAGCCATCTGTTCATGCCCGGCTCCAACCCCCGCGCGCTGGAAAAGGCCCAGAACCTGCCGGCCGACGGCCTGATCCTCGATCTGGAAGATTCCGTCGCCCCCGACCTCAAGGGGGTGGCGCGTGACGGCATCGCCGCCGCGATCGCGGACAAGGGGTTCGGCAAGCGCGAGATTTTGATCCGGACCAACGGCCTCGACACGCCCTGGTGGGCCGATGACGTCGCGATGGCCGCAAAAGCTTCGCCGGACGGCATCCTGGTTCCAAAAGTCTCGAGCGTCGAAGATCTCGACACGATCGGCCGCCGCCTCGCCGAACTTGGCGCCGCGCCGACCGTGAAGGTCTGGGCCATGATCGAGACCGCGCGCGCGGTGCTGCATGCCGAGGAGCTGGCCGCCGCCGGGCGCGATCCGAAGACGCGCCTGTCGGGTTTCGTGTTCGGGCCGAACGACATCTCGCGCGAGACGCGGATCAAAATGCTGCCGGGTCGCGCCGCGATGATTCCGATGATCACCCACTGTATCCTGGCGACGCGCGCCCATGGCCTCGAAATTCTCGACGGCCCCTACAGCGACATTGCCAATTCCGACGGCTTCGCCACCGAATGCGCCCAGGGCCGCGATCTCGGCTTCGACGGCAAGACGCTGATCCACCCCTCGCAGATCGACGCCTGCAACGCCATCTTCACCCCGCCCGAGGAGGAAGTCGCGCGTGCGCGCAAAATCATCGCGGCATTCGAATTGCCGGAGAACGTCTCGCGCGGCGCGATCCGGCTCGACGGCGCAATGGTGGAGCGACTGCACGCCGACATGGCGCGGCGCACGATCGAGATCGCGGATGCGATTGCGGCGATGAGCAAGTCTTAGCGCGGCGCGAGGTCGGCGCGATCGAGCGACTCCAGCGTCGAGGCATTCGCACAGTAGCCGTGGTAGTTCTCTGCGGCAGTGCCGCTGGCGAGGTCGCGGTCGCATTGTCCCTTGCTATTGCAGAGCGAGCAGACCCGCACCATGTCGCGCAGCAGCAGCGGCTGTGCGCGGCCGAGCCCTTCGGCATTGATGCCGAGCTGTTCCAGCATCTTCGGCAGTTCGTCGGCGGCGTGCTTGCCGTGGCGAACCAGCTCTTCGAGATCATCGGGCGCAATCCTGAGATCGCCTGCGATCCGATCGAACTCGGAGCGATCGAGCTGCCGTATTTCGTTCAGCTCGCGGCGGTGCTTCAGCCAGGAAGCAAAGGACTCGATGAGGTCCTGAACGATGGGATAAGGCCTGCTTGCGGTGCTCATGCGAAGCTCCGTTGGGCGCGTGCGATTGGAGCCGAATAGAGCACGATGGTGCAGACGCGCGTTGCGCTGGATCAAATTCGGCGCGTGTGTCCTGGCACGCGTTGCGACAGCATCGCAACAACCGCCGTCGTCGTCCCGGCGAAGGCCGGGACCCATACCGCGGGCTCGATCGATGGCGCGCGGTGCGCGTTGCCATCGTACGATGTAACTGAGAGTCTTCGCCAAACCGCCCTCTGTGGTTATGGGTCCCGGCCTTCGCCGGGACGACAGCGGAGAACTGGCGGCTACGCAAACCGCTCCGCAGCCCACGCATACAGGCTGCCCGGGATCGGCTTCTCGCCGCCGCGGCCCTTGGGCGAGATGTGCAGGCCGATGATCGCGGGGTCGGTGACGAGGCCGAGATAGCTCGAGGGATCGAAGAACAGTTTTGGCTCGGCATGCACCGCATAGAACGACTGCTTCGGCAGCGCATTCTGCAATTCGCCGGTGCGGCGCGCGAGTGCGGTGAGTGCCGCGGGTCCGAAGATCGCGACGCGGATGTCCGAGAGGCGGTTCGAGCCGCCGCGCAGGCGGCGCATCATAAACGTGATGCGGTGGCGCACCGACAGCCAGTTCGGCGTCAGCTCTTCCTGCTCCATCAGCTCTTCGAAAGCGGCAACGATGCCGTGCTCGGGCGGCAGATAGATCACGGAGTTGCCGAGCTGGCGCGGCCGCTCCCAGGCGAAATAAGGTTTTGCGGGATCGATCACGGCCGGCTTCAAGAGCAGCACGTCGGCATCGAGCCAGAGACCGGCACTCTTGGCCATCAACTTCATGCGGAAGAAGTCGCTGAACTGGAGCGTGGTCCAGTCGCGCCAGCTTCCATCCGGCTKCGGCGGCCGCAGTCGCTCGGAAAAGGCATGCGGCAGGATCGCCTCGGCGTCCGCGTTCTCGATGCCCGCGGGCAGGCCGGGAATGGTGTCGAAGCTGTACACCGTGACCCTGTGGCCGGCCGCAAGCTGCGAGCGCAGACAGGTCTGGCGCAGTGCGTCCATCGGGCCGTGCCAGAAGGTGACGATGTCGGGCAGCATGCGCGAAGCTATAGGGGATAATCAGGGCAAAGAAAAAGCCCCGGCGCTATCAGCACCGGGGCTTGAACCGGATATCGAGATCAGGCCCAGGCGCGTTCGCGCTTGAGCTTCTCCTCATAGGTGTCGATGGACGACTTCTTCTCCATCGTGAGACCGATGTCGTCGAGGCCGTTGATCAGGCAGTGCTTGCGGAACGGATCGATCTCGAACTTGACCTTGCCGCCGTCGGGACCGCGGATCTCCTGGTTCGGCAGGTCGATCGTCAGCGTCGCATTGGCGCCGCGCTCGGCGTCGTCGAACAGCTTGTCGAGGTCTTCCTGGGCAACGCGGATCGGCAGAATGCCGTTCTTGAAGCAGTTGTTGTAGAAGATGTCGCCGAACGAGGTCGAGATCACGCAGCGGATGCCGAAATCGAGCAGCGCCCAGGGCGCGTGCTCGCGGCTCGAGCCGCAGCCGAAATTGTCACCGGCGACCAGCACCTTCGAATTGCGATAGGCCGGCTGGTTGAGGACGAAATCCGGGTTCTCGCTGCCGTCGTCCTTGTAGCGCTGCTCGGAGAAGAGCCCCTTGCCAAGGCCGGTGCGCTTGATGGTCTTGAGGTACTGCTTCGGAATGATCATGTCGGTGTCGACATTGATGATCTTCAGCGGCGCCGCGACGCCCTCCAGCGTAGTGAACTTGTCCATGGTTGCGCTTCCCGGGGTGGGTTCAGGGGAAAGCGTATTTATCGCGATCGGGGCCCGAATCCTAGGCCGAATTCGGCAGATCTAGTCTGCCTGAGCCTCAATCGCCGCCATATCGTCGTCCGAGAGGCCGAAATGGTGGCCGATCTCATGGATCAGGACGTGGCGGACGATATGGCCGAGGCTTTCCTCGTGCTCGGCCCAATAGTCCAGGATCGGCCGGCGGTAGAGCCAGACCATGTTGGGCAGCCGCGCCACGTCGCCAAAGCTCTGCTGCGGCAGGCCGACGCCCTGGAACAGGCCGAGCAGGTCGAACTCGCTCTCGCATTCCATCTCGTCGAGCACCTCCTCGGTCGGGAAGTCGTCGACGCGGATGATCACGCCCTCGCAGAGCTTGCGAAATTGCGCGGGCAGGCGCTCGAAGATCCCGTGTGCCGTCGCTTCCATCTCGGCCAGCGAGGGCGCTTTCAATTCCGTCCACATGCTCTCTCCTTAGCGCGGGTTCCCCGGCGATGCATCCCGCTTTATAAGCGCGGCGAGGTTGACGGGCGCCGCCAAAACGGGGAGCGTACGGCACCTCGATGGGGACGTTTCAGGTGGGTGGTGCGATGCGGGCGGGAACAGCGGTACTGGTTCTACTTGGCATGGGGTTGTTTTCGCCATTTTGCGGTAGCGCCGAAGCCCAGACGGCCGGTCCCGACGTCCGGTTGGCCCAGGCCGCCCCGCCCGACGGCCCGCCGCCGCGCAAGCGGCCCCAGGCGCGCTTGCGCGTCACCCCCTATTACAGCCCGGACGGCGTCTATCCGCGCTACTATCCGGGTCCCGATGCGGTCCGCGTGTGCAACGCGACCTATGTGCAGGAATACCGGCCGAGCGGCACAGTGATCGTGCCGCGTATGAGCTGCTACTGGCGCCGGGGCTGAGGCAGACTTACTGCCCGCGCAGCGCGCCGAGCAGTCCGGCGCCGACGATCGCTGCGGACGCGCCATAAACCAGGATCGCCATCACCAATTGTGTGAACGGGCTCGCCGCACCGGCCTCGACGCCTGGCCCCTGCGCGGCAAGCGCCGTGCCCGCGCCGAGCGCAAGGCTCGCTGCGATCGCGAGGCGAGATATCCGCAATCCGCTGGAATTCGGCATGACCATCTCCTGCATTCGCTCGACCAGAAGATACGTTCGTCGCTGACGGCCGGTTTTGGTGGCGCCTGAAATGTTGCGCCGAGACTCAGGAACTTGTTGCGTGCGCTCTGCACGCGTCGGGAGCGCGTTCATCCATAGCCTATTCAGTCTCAAGGCTCCAGAGCTCGGCCCTAATCCTTGTGTCGTAACACCATTGGCGCCGTCATCATTGGCGCGGGCATCGTCATCACCGCCGGGCCTGTTTTAACTTGCAGACGGCCTGGTGAAGCCCGCATGCTCAAGGCGCGGAGGTCGTCATGACGCGATGGATTGCATTGGCCGTTCTCGTTGGGCTCGCCGCCGGTATGCCTCGCGCTTCCGCGATGCAGAGGACGACGAAGCCGGATGCCTCGGCGGGGATCGCAGTTTTTGATGCGCGACGACACGCGCGACACCACGACATTGCGCGGCATTCTGCGCCCCATGATCCGCGCTACTACGCGCGGCCCGTCTACTACCGTCCCTATCCCTACGGTGTGCCCGCCCCCTTCGTGCTCGGTTTCGGACCGTGGTGGTGAGGCGCTAGCCGGTAGGCGCAAATCCCTTCACCAGCAGCACGGTCGCCTGCGCGCCTGCCTTGCGATCGCGCGAGATGTCCTCGTAGTCGGGTGAGTTGGAGAAGGCGAGAAACGCGGCTTCGTCGGGAAACGACATCATGACAAGTTTGTCATAGGGCCATGCGCCTTCGAGCACACGCGGATGTTCGTCGGCCGCCAGCAGCCGTCCGTTGTACTTCCTGAACACATCGAAGAAGCGTGCCTGATAGCGGTCATACGCCGCGCGGTCCGTCATCTTCAATTGCGCGATCGCGTAGACAGTCATGGCAAGAATTCCTCCCGTCGCGGCACTGCGCCGGAGCGCGTTGCCGGAAACTCGTTCATTCATGAGGCGTTCACGTCGCTATCCCTAATTTTAATCTTGGGCGCGACCGCAAATGAACAGCCGAATGAACACCGGTGGCGCGAGACGCTGCGCCGCAATGCCGCTGTCCGGGTTCAGGGAGAATTCCATGCTGAGGATTTTGGGTGTTGGGACAAGCCCGTTACGCTTGCTCGGGCTTGCGGCCGTCACAACGCTGATGCTGTCGGCGGGGACTGCGCGTCGTGCCGAGGCGTTGACTCCGATCAATCCGGCGCCGTTGCCGGCGGCGAAGACTGCGGCCGACGACATGATCACGCAGGTTCGCCATGGCGGCGGCGGTGGTGGGCATGGCGGACATGGTGGCGGCTTCCACGGCGGTGGCGGTTTTCGCGGCGGCGGCGGTTTCCATGGTGGTGGAGGACATTTCGGCGGCTTCCGCGGCGGTGGTTTTCACGGCGGTGGTTTCCGTGCCGCGCCGGCCTTTCACGGCGGCGGTTATCGCTACGGCGGCTTGCATCGCTATGGCGGATTTCATCGCTACGGGGCCTATCGTCCCCATTACGGCTATCGCCACTTCCACCGGCGCTATTATTACGGCGGCTACTATCCCTATTACCACTATCCGCGCCGCTGCCGGATCATCTGGACCTATTACGGCCCGCGCCGCATCTGCCGCTGGCATCGCTGGCACTATCCGTACCGCTATTGGTAGCGCGAGCCTGCGTCATTCCGGGGCTCGCAAAGCGAGAACCCGGAATCTCGAGATTCCGGGTCTGGCGCTTGCGCGCCATCCCGGAATGACGTCTTAGCTACAGCCAATCCTTCAATTTCCACGACGCCGACTTCCAGCGTGTGAGGTTCTCCAGCTTCCACTGCTTGAACATCGCCGGCGGCCAGCGGCTGAGGCGCGAGGTCTCCTCGACCTCGGGCTTGGCGACGATGCGCAGCGGCGCAGGGCGACGCCGGTGCTGGCGTGTCGCCTCGCCGATCAGGTCGACATATTCGGGCTTGTTGGTCATGAGGCGTGTCCTCGCGAAACCGTCGCGAGGACACAATGTCGGCGCTGCCGATTAACGGCCGTTTGCCGCTTTAGCTCAAATTGCAGGGAGCGGCTTAGCGCCACTCCCGGACGTCGACGAAATGGCCCGCGATCGCGGCGGCCGCCGCCATCGCCGGCGACACCAGATGGGTGCGGCCCTTGAAACCCTGGCGGCCCTCGAAGTTGCGGTTCGAGGTCGAGGCGCAGCGCTCTTCCGGCTTCAGCTTGTCCGGGTTCATGGCGAGGCACATCGAGCAGCCCGGCTCGCGCCATTCGAAGCCGGCCTTGATGAAGATCTTGTCCAGACCTTCGGCTTCGGCCTGCTCCTTCACGAGGCCGGAGCCCGGCACCACCATGGCATTGACGTGGGCCGAGACCTGCTTGCCCTCCGCGATCTTGGCGGCGGCGCGCAGATCCTCGATGCGGCCATTGGTGCAGGAGCCGATGAAGATGCGGTCGAGCTTGATGTCGGTGATCTTGGTGCCCGCGGTCAGGCCCATATATTTCAAGGCGCGGTGCTTGGAGAGACGCTTGGCCTCGTCCGCGATCTTGTCCGGATCGGGCACGATGCCGGTCACCGAGATGACGTCCTCAGGCGAGGTGCCCCRGGTCACGATCGGCGGCAGCTTTGCCGCATCCAGCCGCAGCTCGTGGTCGAAATGCGCGCCGTCGTCGGAGCGCAGCTTCTCCCAGTAGCGCATGGCCGCATCCCAGTCGGCGCCCTTGGGTGCCTTGGGACGGCCGCGCAGGAAGTCGAACGCCTTCTGGTCGGGCGCAACCAGGCCGGCGCGCGCGCCGCCCTCGATCGACATGTTGCAGACCGTCATGCGGCCTTCCATGCTGAGCGCGCTGATCGCATCGCCGGCATACTCCAGCACGTAGCCGGTGCCGCCGGCGGTGCCGATCTCGCCGATGATGGCCAGGATGATGTCCTTGCCCGTCACGCCGTCCGGCAATTTGCCGTCGACGGTGACGCGCATGTTCTTCGCCTTCTTCTGGATCAGCGTCTGCGTCGCCAGCACGTGCTCGACTTCGGAGGTGCCGATGCCGTGCGCGAGCGCGCCGAACGCACCATGGGTCGAGGTGTGGCTGTCACCGCAGACGATGGTGGTGCCGGGCAGCGTAAAGCCCTGCTCGGGGCCGATGACATGGACGACGCCCTGGCGCTTGTCGAACTCGTCGTAATATTCGATGCCGAATTCCTTGGCGTTCTCGGCCAGCGCCTTGATCTGCTCGATGCTTTCAGGGTCGGGGTTCGGCTTGGTGCGGTCGGTGGTCGGCACGTTGTGGTCGACGACGGCGAGGGTCTTTTCCGGCGCGTGGACCTTGCGGCCGGTGGCGCGCAGGCCTTCGAACGCCTGCGGCGAGGTCACCTCGTGCACCAGATGGCGATCGATATACAGCAGGCAGGTGCCGTCATCGGCTTCGTGCACCAGATGGTCGTTCCAGATCTTGTCGTACAATGTGGTCGGCTTGGACATGAGCGTCAGCTCCGGGAATGTGTGTCAGCGGTATGCGCGGTCACGCGCGGGGCAACGAAGTCGTCTTCAGCGCAGCGTTTAAGCTGCGGGACTAAGCTCTGACGTTGCCGAGGTCGCGAAGCGTCCGAAGAACCGGCCAGGCAGCCGCGAGCGATCGTCGATGACGACGCGCTCGATGGGCTGCATGCTGGTCTGATCTGGAACCATTCCAGGAATATATAGCAGGCCAGTTCAGAAGCGCGAGGCCTTTGACGCGCACGGCTGAGGCAACAAAAAAGCGCGGGGTTTCGCCCCGCGCTCTTCGAAACTCGCCTGATGGCGGAGCTTACTCGTTGACGGCGGTGGCGCGGTCCTGCTTCTCGACGATGCGGGCCGACTTGCCGCGGAGATTGCGGAGATAGTAGAGCTTGGCGCGACGCACCTTGCCGCGGCGCACCACCTTGATCGAGTCGATCATCGGCGACATCAGCGGGAACACGCGCTCGACGCCCTCGCCATACGAAATCTTGCGCACGGTGAAGCTCTCGTTGAGGCCACCGCCGGAACGGCCGATGCAGACGCCTTCATAGGCC
>NZ_JBFULT010000117.1:0-15090 GCF_054049755.1 Bradyrhizobium sp. P5_C11_2 | reverse complement strand
CATCCGCGCTGACGAACTGGAAACCGAGCGCGCCAAAACCGTGTCGCCCGGCGCGCTCGATGGTCGGCAGCTGCGAGCAGGCCATCCACAGCGGCGGATGCGGCTTCTGCATCGGCTTCGGCACGACATTGCGCAAGGGGATGTCGAAATACTTGCCGTGGTGCTCGCTGCCCGCGTCCTTGAACATCGGAAAGATTGCGGCTACGGCCTCCTCGAACACCTCCTTCTTGGTCTCCATGTCGCGGCCGAACGGCTCGAGCTCGGTGATGGAGGCGCTTTCCCCCATGCCGAATTCGCAGCGGCCGTTCGAGAGCAGGTCGAGCACCGCGACGCGCTCGGCGACGCGCGCGGGATGGTTGGTGGTGAGCTGAAGGATGCCATGGCCGAGCCGGATGTTCTTGGTGCGCTGACTCGCGGCGGCGAGGAAGGATTCCGGCGAGGGCGAATGCGAATATTCCTCGAGGAAATGATGCTCGACGACCCAGGCGTGGTCGTAGCCGAGCTGGTCGGCGAGTTCCAGCTGCGAGAGCGCGTTCTGGTAGAGCTTGAGTTCGTCACCAGCCACCCAGGGCCGCGGCAGTTGCAGCTCGTAGAAGATGCCGAACTTCATGACGCCTCTCCCGCTTATTCTTGTTGCGGGCATCTTAATGAGCGGGGCGGCGCTGTCTACGCAGTCGCAATTCCGCCTTGCGGGAGAACACGCCGCACGGCGCGGCGGCCATTCAGGATCGCACCAATGAAGGTGAAGCGCACCAGCCAATGATAGCTTGCCAGCATCGCCGGAATTGCGACGACGAGAATGACGGCAAACTTGATCAGCCCGGGCCAGTCGAGTTGCGACAGCACGACCTGCAGCGCCATCACGATCGGCATGTGGATCAGATAGAGCCAGTAGGACGCATCGGCGAGGTAGCGCCAGGTCGGGCTGAAGCCGGACATGAAGCGAAGCGCGAGACCGATGGCCGCGAAGGTCGATATCCAGATCGCCGGTGCATAGAGGATCGCGGAGACAAGCCTGAGCGTGGCAGCGCTGAAGGGCAGGTTCGGCGCACCCGGCGCGGACAGGATCACACCCGAGAGCACGAAGCTGATCAGGATCAGCACGACCGCAAGCAGGAGATGCGGGAGCCAGCGTCGCTCGAGCAGCCGCAGCAGATCGACCTGCCGATGCAACAGCCAGCCGACCCCGAAGGCGGTGCCGAAGCCGATCCAGGCCTGCGCGTTGGTGATGAGCGATTGATCCGGGGTCCTCACCCCCATCACATTGATCCAGCGCTGGTCGAGACAGAAAGCGATGCCGATCGGGATCGCCAGAAGCAGGGGGGCCAGCGGGCTTCGCACGATCCCAGCGAAGACACGGTCGATGACCGTTCGCAGCGTGGCGGAGGCATCAAGCCAGACAATTGCGCCGCGCAGCAGGAGCATCGCAACGTAGAGCTCCAGCAGCACATAGAGGAACCAGAGATGCGTCAGGGGGAAATTCGGCAGCACCGGCGGCCAATTGCGCATGCCGGGAGTCGGACCGCCATTGGGAAAGCCGGAGGCCCAGATGACCACCAGAGCCATCGGCGTAAACACGATCGGCCAGCCGATCACGAACGGGAGCCCGATCCGCTGCAACCTGTCCCTGACAAAGCCCCAGCTCCCCCGGCGATGGAAACTCATGCGGGCAAAGAAACCGGCCATCAGGAAGAAGGTCGTCATCCGGAAGACGTGGATGGTGAAGGTCAGCAGGCCCAGGAGGAGGCTTGGATGGGTGTCCTGGATGAACCAGAACCGGGGCGTGGCGGGCACGAACGACATTGCCGCGTGCAGGACGATGCCGAGCAGAAGGGCGCCGCCCCTGAGCGCATCAAGGGCGTGCAATCGTTCCGATGCGGGGGCGACGGCGGTCGTATGTGACATGGACGGGGCTCATGCTGGCTGGTGAGGGGTTTCTCGCCGGACAGTCTGCCCAATCGGGGCGCGGCCCTCTCGCCCGATCCAAAAATCGGCTAGCCGATTTCTCGGCGCGGCTGGCTGATCCCGGGATCGCAGTCGGTTTCCGGCGGGGTCAGCGCCTCGCGCCGGAATTCGGTCGGGGTCACGCCGGTTTCGGCCTTGAAGGCGCGATTGAACGGTCCGATCGACTGGAACCCTGCATCCATGGCGATGGTCAGCACCGGGACCTCCCGTTGCGCCGCATCGGACAGCGCCAGCTTGGCATCCTCGATGCGATAGCGATTCAGGAACGCGTTGAAGTTTCGATAGCCCAGCCCTTCGTTGATGGCCTGGCGCAGCCGGTGCTCGGGAACGTCGAGCCGTGCCGCCAGCGCGCCGATCGCAAGACCCTCCTGCCGGTAGGTTCGTTCCACGGTCATCAGATAGTCGAGGCGCCGCAACAGGATTGGATCGACGACGACACGGCTCGTGGGAGCACGATCGGCCCCGCGCACATCGCCGGATGCGATGGCCGACGTGGCGTCGTTGACGGCGGCGGCCGGCTGGGTGGCGAAAGCACCCAATCCGGCGAGCATCGCCACCACGAACAGGCCGAGCGCGGTCGGGAGACTGCCGGGCGCGCCGGGAACCGCGACGGGAATTGCGGCGAAGCCGGCGACGGCGACGGCCGCGATGAGCACGACGTTGATCGCAAGCATCGCCAGCCGCAGTCGGCGGCGCCGTGCGACCAAATCGGCCCGCCAGGTCTTGACCGTCTGAACCGCGGCAGCGAGGGCCAGCACCAGGGTAGCCAGCGCCAGGACTCGCCCGCCTGCGCCAGCCAAAGCGGGCCAGTGCGCCCAGCTCAGCGTGATCGCGAACCCATAGGCCACGATGCTTAGCCACAGGGCGCCGTGCCACCGCTTCAGCACGAAATCGTCGTCTAACGCCGCGCGCGCCCACAACCAGAATACGGCGGGCTGGGCGGATAGGATCGGCAACGTCCACCACCAAGTCATTTTGGGGAAGTTGGGCGCGGTCACAATCGCATAGAATATGCCGCCTGCGCACATCGCGATGCCCAGCAAAACCTGTTGGCCGGTCGCACGACGCAGCAATGCGATGAGAATGATCAGCAGGAACACACCGCTCGTCGCACCGCGCAGCCCAAGATCGATGGCCGTGAGCCCCATCCCGTTCACACCCTGGGAACCCCATTCGAGAGCTCAACTCTCGCATCGCCTTCGCGCATGCACAACCCAAACTTGCGGCTTTGGCCACTGCTGCGGTCCCCGCTGCAAGTCGATGAATTGATCCAGATCAACGCGTTAACGGCTCGAACGCATCTAAGGTACGGCAAGGCAACGGCCCGGATGCCGTCCCGATTCCCATACCATTTCAAAGAGACCGAATATGTCGGCCCCTGACGACACGACTGGGCGCGTGCGCCGTAAGCGCATGGAGATTTTTGCGTTCCTGTTTCTGACCGCGGTCGTGATGCCCGTCCTCGCAGTCGGAACGGTCGGCTCCTACGGCCTCGCCGTCTGGATCTACCAGATGGTCGCAGGGCCTCCCGGTCCGCCACCCCCGCATTGATCCCCGAACAGCGAAAGACAGGCACCATGGTCCAAGGCTTACTCAACAAAGCCAAACTCAACCGCCGCGCATTGATCACCGGCCGGGTGCTCAGCACCGAGCGCATCGTTCCGCCGCCGGGCTGCGAGATCGCCAGCATCATCGTCCAGGCGCGTCCCGAGCGCCTCGCCGAGGTCGAAGCCGGGATCACCGCGCTTCCGGGCTGCGAGATCCACGGCCGCGACGCGCGCGGAAAACTCGTCGTCGTGACCGAGGCGCCCGACGCCGGCAGCCTCGGCACCCTGCTCAACACCATCCATTCGCTGCCGCACGTCTATTCCGCGGCGCTCGTCTTTCACGCCATCGAAACGACCTAACGGCCGGGAGAGCCATCATGACGTCACCCAAGCTCGACCGCCGCCAGATGCTGAAGCTGGAGGCCGCCGCGATCGCGGCTGCCGCCGCGGGCATGCCGGCGCCGGCGCTCGCCGCCAATCTCGTCACCGAGCGCGACACATCCGAATTGAAATGGGACAAGGCCGCCTGCCGTTTCTGCGGCACCGGCTGCTCGGTGATGGTGGCGACCAAGGACAACCGCGTGGTCGCCACCCACGGCGACATCAAGGCCGAGGTCAATCGCGGCCTCAACTGCGTCAAGGGCTACTTCCTCTCCAAGATCATGTACGGCCATGACCGCCTGACCCAGCCGATGCTGCGCAAGGCGAACGGCAAATACGACAAGAACGGCGAGTTCACGCCGGTGTCGTGGACCGAAGCTTTCGACATCATGGAGACGAAGTGGAAGGAAGCGATCAAGAAGCGCGGGCCGAACGGCGTCGCCATGTTCGGCTCCGGCCAGTGGACGATCTGGGAAGGCTATGCCGCCTCAAAGCTGTTCAAGGCCGGCTTCCGCACCAACAACATCGACCCCAATGCGCGGCACTGCATGGCCTCCGCCGTGGCCGGCATGATGCGCACCTTCGGCATCGACGAGCCGGCCGGCTGCTATGACGACATCGAGGCGACTGACGCCTTCGTGCTGTGGGGCTCCAACATGGCGGAGATGCACCCGATCCTGTGGACGCGTCTCGCCGACCGCCGGCTGTCCGCGCCGCATGTCCGCGTCGCCGTGCTCTCGACCTTCGAGCACCGCTCGTTCGACCTCGCCGACATCGGCATGGTGTTCAAGCCGCAGACCGACCTCTATCTCCTCAACGCCATCGCCAACCACATCATCAAGACCGGGCGCGTCAACAAGGATTTTGTCGCCGCGCATACGATCTTCAGGCGCGGCCAGACCGACATCGGCTACGGCCTGCGGCCCGAGCATCCGCTGCAGAAGAAGGCAACGGGCGCGGCCAAGGCCAACGACTCCACCGACATGAGCTATGACGAGTACGTCAAGTTCGTGTCGGAGTACACGCTGGAGAAGGCCGCCGAGATGTCCGGCGTGCCGCTCAACCGGCTGGAGGCGCTTGCCGAGCTCTACGCCGATCCGAAGACAAAAGTGGTCTCGTTCTGGACCATGGGCTTCAACCAGCACACCCGCGGCGTCTGGTGCAACAACCTCGTCTACAACATTCATCTTCTGACCGGAAAGATCTCCTCGCCCGGCAACAGCCCGTTCTCGCTGACCGGCCAGCCCTCGGCCTGCGGCACCGCGCGCGAGGTCGGCACCTTCTCGCATCGCCTGCCGGCCGACATGGTCGTCACCAACAAGGAGCACCGCGCCAAGACCGAGCACATCTGGCTCCTGCCCGAAGGCACCATTCCCGACAAGCCCGGCGCGCACGCTGTGCTGCAAAGCCGGATGCTGAAGGACGGCCTGATCAACGCCTATTGGGTGCAGGTCAACAACAACCTCCAGGCCGGCCCCAACGTCAACGAGGAGACCTATCCGGGCTTCCGTAATCCCGACAATTTCATCGTGGTCTCGGATGCCTATCCCTCCGTCACCGCGCTCGCCGCCGATTTGATCCTGCCCACCGCGATGTGGGTGGAGAAGGAAGGCGCCTATGGCAATGCCGAGCGCCGCACGCAGTTCTGGCACCAGCTCGTCACCGCGCCGGGCGAGTCCAAGTCCGATCTCTGGCAGCTGATGGAGTTCTCGAAGCGCTTCAAGATCGAGGAGGTCTGGCCGGAGGAACTGATCGCCAAGAAGTCGGACGTTCGCGGCAAGACGCTGTTCGACGTGCTCTACAGGAACGGCCAGGTCGACAAGTTCCCGGCCTCGGAGATCGAGCAGGGCTATCTCAACGAAGAGTCGAAGGCGTTTGGCTTCTACGTGCAGAAGGGACTGTTCGAGGAATATGCCTCGTTTGGCCGCGGCCACGGCCACGACCTCGCGCCGTTCGAAAGCTATCACCGCGAGCGCGGCCTGCGCTGGCCCGTCGTCAACGGCCAGGAGACGAAGTGGCGCTTCCGCGAGGGCAGCGATCCCTACGTCAAGCAGGGCACTGACGTGCAGTTCTACGGCTATCCGGACGGCAAGGCGCGCATCTTCGCGCTTCCTTACGAGCCGGCGGCGGAGTCGCCGGACAGCGAGTATCCGTTCTGGCTCTCGACCGGCCGCGTGCTGGAGCACTGGCATTCCGGCACCATGACGCGCCGCGTGCCCGAGCTCTACAAGGCCTTCCCCGAGGCCGTCTGCTTCATGCATCCCGACGATGCGCAGGAGGCAAAGTTCCGGCGCGGTGACGAAGTGAAGGTGGTCTCGCGCCGCGGCTTCATCCGGGCCCGCGTCGAGACCCGCGGCCGCGACCGGCCGCCGCGTGGCCTGGTGTTCGTGCCGTGGTTCGACGAATCCAAGCTGATCAACAAGGTGACGCTGGACGCCACCGATCCGATCTCGCTGCAAGCCGATTTCAAGAAGTGCGCCGTGCGCATCGAGCGGGTGGGCCTGTCATGACCAGACGATTTGCAATTGCCGTGCTCGCGGTCGCGATTGCCGCCGGCGCGAGCTCGCTGACCGCGCAGACGGTGACATCGGGCCTGCGCGGCCCGGCCCCGCTCAATGACGAGGGGCCGGCGCCGCCGATGCTGCCGAACCGCAACACCTCCGAGCGGGAGGTGCGCAACTATCCGGAGCAGCCGCCGGTGATCCCGCATACGATCGACGGCTACCAGGTCGACCTCAACGGCAACAAGTGCCTGTCCTGCCACGCGCGGGCGCGCACCGCGGAATCGCAGGCGCCGATGGTCTCGATCACGCATTTCATGGATCGCGACGGCCAGTTCCTGGCATCGATCTCGCCGCGGCGCTTCTTCTGCACCGAGTGCCACGTGCCGCAGAACACCGCCACGCCGCCCGTCAGCAACGACTTCACCGACATCGACACGCTGCTCTCGCGCGCAAGCCCCGGTGGCCGCCGATGACGACGGCTGCTGACGAGCCCAAGGGAAAGGTGGAAGCCAAGCGCAGCTTTGTCCTGCGAAGCTGGGACTTTGCGCGCGAGCTCTGGCAGGTGCTGATCCGGCCGAGCTCGGTGTTCGGGCTCGGCGTGCTGGTGCTGGCGGGCTTTGCGGCCGGCGTCATCTTCTGGGGCGGCTTCAACACCGCGCTGGAATTGACCAACACGGAGAAATTCTGCACCGGCTGCCACGAGATGAAGGACAACGTCTTCGCCGAGCTGAAATCGACCATCCACTTCAGCAATCGTTCTGGCGTGCGCGCGACCTGCCCGGACTGCCACGTGCCGCACAACTGGACCGACAAGATCGCGCGCAAGATGCAGGCCTCCAAGGAGGTCTGGGGCAAGATTTTTGGCACGATCGATACACGGGAGAAATTCCTCGATCACCGGCTCGAGCTCGCGGCGCATGAATGGGCGCGCTTCAAGGCCAATGATTCGCTGGAATGCCGCAACTGCCACAGCGCCGATTCCATGGACATCACCAAACAGTCGCCGCGGGCCTCGGTGGCKCACCAGCGCTTCCTGTTCACGGGCGAAAAGACCTGCATCGACTGCCACAAGGGCATCGCCCACCACCTGCCCGACATGCGCGGCGTTCCCGGCTGGCAATAGGGCGATCTGTCGGCAAGGTCCGAGCAAGCGCCTCGTCCCTCGAGACGACCGCTTCGCGGTCTGCTCAGGATGAGGCTCAGCGGCATCTTGGCCTGCCGAAACTGCCGCCACGCACTCCGCCCTCATCCTGAGGGCCCGCCAAAGGCGGGCGTCTCGAAGGATGGCCGCAGAGAAGCAGCCTTGAAATGCGCTTGCCCCGCGCTTGAACCGGCGGGGCGAATGGTTAGTTTTGGGGGATGGCGAATCGGTCGATTTCGCACCTCTCAAGACAGATATGGCCACATTCACCCCGCATCAGGATGCCGCGCTAAAAGCCGTTGGCGACTGGCTCAAGGCAAAACCCGGCCGCAACGGCACGCCGCCGGTGTTCCGGCTGTTCGGCTTTGCCGGCACCGGCAAGACCACGCTGGCGCGGCACATCGCCGACGGCGTCGACGGCGAGGTGAAGTTCGCAGCCTTCACCGGCAAGGCCGCGCTGGTGATGCGCAACAAGGGGTGCGACGACGCCTCCACCATCCATTCCCTGATCTACCGGGCCCGCGAATCCGGCGAGGAGCAGCCGAGCTTCGAGCTCTGGGACGACGCGCCGGCCTCCAAGGCCAAGCTGATCGTGATCGACGAATGCTCGATGGTCGATGCCGAACTGGGGCGCGATTTGATGTCGTTCGACTGCCCGCTGCTGGTGCTGGGCGATCCCGCGCAGCTGCCGCCGATCCAGGGCGGCGGCTTCTTCACCAACACCGAGCCCGACGCGATGCTGACCGAAGTGCATCGCCAGGCGCAAGACGACCCGATCGTGCGGATGTCGATGGACGTCCGCGAGGGCCGCGAGCTCGACATCGGCCGCTACGGCGAGAGCGAAGTGGTGTCGCGCAAGGAGCTCGATCCCGACCGCGTCATGGGCGCCGACCAGGTCCTGGTCGGCCGCAACAACACGCGACGCGCGTACAATATGCGGGTGCGCCAGCGCCAGAACTTCGAGGACACTTTTCCGGTCGCCGGCGACAAGCTGGTCTGCCTGCGCAACAACCGCAAGAAGGGCCTGTTCAACGGCGGCCTGTGGCGCGTGAAGTCGCGCAACACCTCGCGCTCGAAATCGCGCATCCTCAGCATGCGGCTGTCGCCGGATGAGGACTTCGGCCACAAGGTGACGAAGGTCTCGGTGCGCGCCGACTGCTTCGAAGGCGGCATCGAGCAGATCGCCTGGGAGCAGCGCAAGCCCTATGACGAGTTCGACTACGGCTACGTGCTGACCGTGCACAAATCGCAGGGCTCGCAATGGGACGACGTCGTGCTGTTCGACGAGAGTTTTGCGTTTCAGGATTCCAGGGCGCGGTGGCTCTACACGGGGATCACGCGCGCGGCGAAAAGATTGAGTATTGTGGTGTGAGGCTGCCTACCCCGTCATTCCGGGGCGGCTCGAAGAGCAGAACCCGGAATCTCGAGATTCCGGGTTCGATGCTCCGCATCGCCCCGGAAAGACGAGTTGAGTTGCTCTGCAACTCAATTCGTCACTTCCCCGCCACAAAATAAAAATCCTCCCGCCCCGGCGGAGAGCCGTACGTGAACGGCTGCTGGCCGTGCTTGGTTGCGGACCAGACGTCGTCGCGGACGATGTCGAACAGTTTTCGGATCTCGACGCGCGGCTCCTTGATGTCGCGAGCGAGCGCGGTGGCGAAGGGGCTGTTGGCGCCGCCGTCGCCGTCTATCGCGGTCTCGCCGTGCTTGGCGGCGTAGACCACCATGAACCCCGCACCGGGCTCGATGTTGGAAAAGCCCTTGTCGACCAGCTTGAGCGACAGCGTGCGCTGCATGGTCGGCGCGAACGGATTGTCGCGGCAGGCATCCAGGATCACGAGCCGCACCTTGCGGGCTGCCCCCACGGCTGCGATCACCTGCTCCAGCGCCACCGCTTCGGTCTCGGCGTCCTTGTCGGCCGAAAGCTTGGCGTCGATCGGAACCAGATAGTTCACGCCGCCGATCTCGAACCCGTGGCCGGCATAATAGACCATCGCCCAATCCGCCTTCTCCGCTTCCTCCGCAAATGCCTGGAGGGTCTGGAAGAACTTGTCGCGGGTCAGGTCGCTGGTCGACATCACGGTCTGGAAGCCGAGATCGTGCAGCACGGTTGCGATCAGCTTGGAGTCGCGCGGCGGATTCGGCAGCGCATGGACGTTCTTGTAGGCGCCGTTGCCGATCACCAGCGCGACGCGGCGCCCGGTCGCCCCGGCCGGCGCCTGCGGCGTCAGCGCGGCGAGCCGTTCCTGCGCGATGGCGCGGGCACGCGCGACGTCGAGCTCATCGAACTTCGTCAGCGAATAGGCGGCCGCGCGATAGTCGGCGCGCGCCTGGGCGAGATCCTTCCTGCGTTCGTAGATCTGGCCGCGGCCGGAATGAGCGCGGACATTGTTCGGGTTGATCTGGATGGCCGTATTGTAGTCCTTCAGCGCGGCGTCGAGGTCGCCCTTGATCATGCTGACATCGGCGCGATTGTTGATCGCGTAGACGTTTTTCGGCTGCTTCTCGATCAGGCCGTTGCAGTCGGCCAGGGCCAGGTCGAACTTACCCATCATGCCGTAGGTGATGCACCGGTTGCCGGCGATCTGCGGTGCGTTCGGATCGATCTTCCCGGCTTCGGCGAAATCGGCGATCGCGCCGTCGAAATCCTTCATCAGCGTGCGCACGCGCGCGCGGTTGGTGTAGCCGAGCAGGAACTTTGGCGCGTATTTGATCGACAGGTTGAAATCGTCGAGCGCGCTTTGCAGCGCGTTCCGGCGCAGATGGATGACGCCGCGATTGTTGTAGGGGACACCGTAGGTCGGGCGTTTCTGGAGGGCGAGGTTGTAGTCGGCCATCGCGAGGTCGTCCTGGCCCTTGCGCTCGTAGGCGAGCCCGCGCAGGTTGAGCGTCACGACATTGTCGGGATCGAGATCGACGGCCATGGACAGGGTCTCGATCGCGTGGGCGTAGTCGCGCTTGTTGACCAGCGTATTGCCGCGCACGGTGAGCGCGATCGCCTTGTCCTTGCCGGCGAGCCGGTCGGCGTTGAGCAGGTTGTCGCAGGCCGGCGCCCTGGCCTGCATGTCCGCCTGGCGGTCGCGGCAAAGGGCGAGATCGTCGGGTTGGGGATCGGCCGCGGCGATCGAGACGCAGGCGGCGAGGGCGAGGAGTATCAGGGGAACGACGCGCAGCATGTTGTCGGATCTGCTCCAGCCACCACATTTCTAAGTCGATCATCGATCGCGCGGGTTCATCTAGCCCGGAGATCCCGGCCCCGCCAAGCCGGCTATTTGACCGGCGCTTTTCACAGCCTCGTGTCCGTCCCGGCGTAACAATCGCCGGCCGCGCCCGTATCTCAGATGACCGGAAATGCGGCCGGGCAGGCTGTTCGCCCGACCCCAACCGCCCTAGACTTGTCACACCTTTCGAAAGAGGATCCGCCATGCGCCGACCCGCCCTCCTGACCCTGCTCGCCGCCACCACCGCACTGACGCTGGCCTTTGCCCTGCCGTCCCGGGCCGCGGAGGATGCGGTCGTGATCCCCGCCCCCGCCATGGATGCGGCACCCGCGAGCGGGATCCAGACCGCCGTGATCGCCGGCGGCTGCTTCTGGGGCGTGCAGGGCGTATTCCAGCACACCGCAGGCATCGTCAACGCGGTCTCCGGCTATGCCGGCGGCAGCAAGGCAACCGCCGACTATCGCAGCGTCTCGTCCGG
Source organism: Bradyrhizobium sp. P5_C11_2 (assembly GCF_054049755.1). Classification (NCBI taxonomy): domain Bacteria; kingdom Pseudomonadati; phylum Pseudomonadota; class Alphaproteobacteria; order Hyphomicrobiales; family Nitrobacteraceae; genus Bradyrhizobium; species Bradyrhizobium sp. P5_C11_2. The sequence goes on along the minus strand of NZ_JBFULT010000117.1, from coordinate 3,853 downwards.
CACGACGGGCCACGCGGAATCGGTCGAGATCAAATACGACCCGAAGAAGATCTCCTACGGCAAGATCCTCCAGATCTACTTCTCTGTGGCGCACGACCCGACCCAGCTCAACCGCCAGGGCCCGGACACCGGCACGCAATATCGCTCGGCGATCTTCACCACCTCCGACGAGCAGAAGAAGGTGGCGGAGGCCTATATCGCCCAGCTCAACGGCGCCAAGGTCTTCAACAAGCCGATCGTGACCAAGGTCGGCGCGCTGGAGGCGTTCTACCCGGCGGAAGCCTATCACCAGGACTATCTGACGCTGCACCCGAACCAGCCCTACATCGCCTACAACGACATTCCGAAGGTCGAGAACCTGAAGAAACTGTTCGCGGATAACTATATTGACAAGCCGACGCTGGTGAGTGCCAGCAAGGCCACCAACTGATCGCGAGATCATCGCAACAACGGGAGAGCCATGCCCGACACCAAGACGAAAACCACGGACGACAAGGTCATCAAGAGCGACGAGCAGTGGCGGCAGGAATTGTCGCCGATGCAATATGCGGTGCTGCGGGAAAAGGCGACCGAGCGTCCCTTCTCGGGCGAGTATGAGCACGACCACCGCGCCGGCACCTATGTCTGCGCCGGCTGCGGCAACGTGCTGTTCGAGTCCGACGCCAAGTTCGATTCCGGCTGCGGCTGGCCGAGCTTCACGCAGCCCGCCGCCGAGAGCCATATCGACGAGGAGCGGGATGTCAGCCACGGCATGATCCGCACCGAGGTGCTCTGCGCCAAGTGCAGCGGCCATCTCGGCCACGTCTTCCCCGACGGCCCCGGGCCGACCGGCCTGCGCTACTGCATCAATTCGGCGGCGCTGAAGCTCGAGCCGAAATAAACGTTGCGCGCCGCCGGGTTCCGCCATGGAACCCGGGGGCGCGATGTGCTTTTCTTCTCTGGCGGCGCGGCCGATCAGCGCATTTCGGCGACCGCCAGGGAGGATGCCATGACCCTTGGGACCATCCTGATCATCCTGGTGATCATCTATCTCGTCGGCGGCCTGTCGGGCCGGGTCGGCGGCTACGGCTATGGGATGGGCCATTCCGGCATGGGGATCGGCGGCGTCGTGCTCGTGGTGCTGCTCGTGCTGCTGCTCCTCGGCAAACTGTAAACCATTTAAGTAATTGTAATTGCTTCGTTTATTTTGATTGCGGGGCTGCCATGCGCGGATTCATCATCTCCGTTCGCAGGGGTCGCAATTTTGTCAAAACAGCCTATATTAGAGAGCGAAAATGACAGGCACGGCGGGCCCGCCCGATTGCGGCCTTCGCCCCCAAACCCCACGCGCTTAAAGCCCCAGAGAAGATCACGAGGTCTTTGACCATGCGTCCACTGCGTCCGTTCAACTTCAACACTTCCGCCGAACTCTTCCCCGCCGCGATCCGCAAGAAGAAGCGCGCGGGCTTCACCTATCGCCGGTTCGGCACCGCGGCCGAAGCCGTGCAGTTCGCGATGGAGCAGTTGCCGACGGATTCGCTGAACGGCGCCTATCTGCAGGTCGAGGAAGCGCGCTTCGACCAGAACGGCATCCGCTCGCTCTATGAGAGCGAAGCCTTCCCGCTGCCCCGCCGCCGCAAGCCGGCGGAGACGAACACCGACGCCGACGCGGCGTAAGTTTTTCGCAAGCCTCCGATGTGCGCAGAAAGCGCGATGGCCGAAAGGCTGTCGCGCTTTTTGCGGTTCTGGCCCGTGCTCTTCCTTCTCCCTCGCCCCGCTTGCGGGGAGAGGCGAAGAAAGAAGGCCTCCACTTCTACATGCGCGGCTGCTTGTCGAGCCAGCGCCGCAACAGGCGGACGTTGCGCATGTTGGCGCGGAACATGACGTCGAAGGCGTCGCCCGCGAATGGCACAATGCCGACCACGCCGTCGACCGCGACATTCCCGAGCATGCGCGCCGTGAGGTACCAGGGGGCGCCCAGCGCGCGGGCCTCACGCACCAGCCACAGCGAGATCGCGGTCGTGATGATGTCGCCGACGACCGGGATCAGCCCGATCAGGCCGTCGATGCCGTAGCGGATATTGGTGCCGGGCACGATGAAGGCGACGTCGAGCAGCTTTGCGATCGCCTCGATCCGCGCGATCCGCTGCTCGCGCGTCAGATTGCCGAACGGATTGCCTTGCCCGAATTCGAAGCGAAATTCGCGAAACCCCTGCTCCAGCGTTTCGGGACGGATCTCGTGGCCTTCCTGGTCGATGATCGGCCCGCGCGCCTCGGCGCCCGGGGAGGTCGTGCGGCTCCCTGAGCGGGATCGGCGCGGAGCAAGAATGTCGTCGTCGGACATGGTCATGGCCTTCAAGGAACGCGCCAGCGAGGCGGAGGTTGCCGCGGCGCGGTCGAAGGTCGCGCCCTCAGGTCGAGGCCGCGGCTGGATGCGGCTCCTCGACATATTTGTGCACGAGCCAGGATGACACCACCGCCGGCACAAATCCGACCAGGCCGTAGAGGATGAACTGCACCGCGCCGGAATCCGGCCCGCGCGAGCTGTAGGTCAGCGAGGCCAGGATGAAGGCGAAGGCGCCGACCAGCAGCATCCGCAGCACCGGGCCGATCCGCCTGATGTGGATCAGGATGTCGTCGACCGCGCCGATCATCAGCGAGGGCAGGAAGCCGAACAAATAGCTGTATTGCAGGGTCTTGAAGAACACCACGAACAGCTTGCCGACCTCGCCGAGACTGGTCTGGGCCCAATAGCCGGACTGATAGGTCGTCGTCAGCAGCAGCAGGAACCCGCCTACGAACGGACCGACGAGCGCAAACACCAGATAGCGTTTCATCAAGTACCCTCATCCTTCGCCGCCGTTATAGCAGCGCCGCGGGAACCTTGAATAGCGGGCAGCGGGCTATGCCCGCCGGGGGAACAAGCGGCAAAGCGACGAGTTCAGACAGGACCTGAAATTCACCCGTCAGATYTGGAGCCACCGATGTCCCGCAAACTGTTGTTCCTGGCGACCATTACCCTGACAGCCCTGGGCGGCCTGTCGAACGCGCCCGCTTTCGCGCAAGGCCATGCCGGCACGTCGCAGGAGCAGCAGGCCTGCTCGCGCGATGCTTCGCGGCTGTGCCGCAAGGACCTCGGCAATGACGGTGCGGTGCAGAGCTGCCTGCAAGCAAACCGGGCCAAGCTGTCGAAATCCTGCAGCAAGGTGTTCGCGAGTCACGGCATGTGATGCACGTCCGCATTTTGCGTGACGAACGCGCAACAATTGCGAATTCATTCGCGCCGCCCATTGCAGCTCTTTGACAATGGCGCATACTTCGCTCGGGCGGCGCAGCACTTTTCGATTCGAACATCACGAGAGATCGAGCACCACATGCGGGATTTAATTCCCAGCGTGATGGTTGCGACATGCGGCAAATCAAGCTGCGTGCGGCGCCCCAATAATCAAGCGGTTCACATCCGTGGAACTCGGGGACGCATCTCTCATGACACGCTACCAGACCATCGCCACACTCTTCGCCTTCGCCACCACCGCCATCGCATTCCAGACTTCGCCCGGCCTCGCCTTCTCATCCGAAGCACAGCAGATGTGCACAGGTGATGCGATGCGGCTGTGCTCGAGCGAAATTCCCGACATCCCGCGCGTCAGAGCCTGCATGGTGCGGAACAAGGCGAATGTGAGTCCCGGCTGCCGCGCCGTGATGGACCGCGAGCACGCAGCATCGCGCAAGCGGGAAGCGGCGGCGCAGTAAGCGCCGGATCGATTTCGATTAGATCGCCGCTGGCACTTCACCTCTCCCGCAGGGAGAGGTCGGAGCGCATCGAAAGATGCGATCCGGGTGAGGGGTTACAGTCTCACCAAATGCTGCGGCC
>NZ_JBFULT010000116.1:0-15093 GCF_054049755.1 Bradyrhizobium sp. P5_C11_2 | reverse complement strand
TGATCAATCGCCCCGCCGCCGAACAAGTTGGCTTGTTCGGCATGACAAACGGCAGCTTGATCGAGAATGTTGGCTTGCGAGACGTCTCGGTCAAAGGAAGCTTCTCCACCGGAGGCTTGATCGGCCGGAGCACCAACGGCAGCATCTTGCGGAACTCCTATGTCACCGGGGACATCAACGGAAGCTACTACGTAGGCGGACTCGTCGGTTGGAATGATTGGAGTACCGTCCAGGACGTCTACGCGCTGACCCATGTATCCGGAGACACGGCGATCGGCGGACTGATCGGGGTCAACAATTTCGGTACTGTGCGAAACGCTTACGCGATTGCGACCACATCCGCGCGCCGCGCGGAGAGCGAAACGGTGGGAGTGCCCCTGGATGGAACCTATTCAGGCATATTCGGCGGGAGTTCGGCAGACGTCACCAATCCTTTTACCTTCATTGACGCAGGTTGGGATTTTAGCGGTGTCTGGGGGAAGTCGAGAGTTGGAGAAAACAACGGCAACATGATGCTGCGCTCGTTCGGCGGCACATTCTACGACAATTATGTCCGGCTATCCGGCGATACGACCAAGACCTATGGCGACGCCAACCCCTCCATATCCGGCATCGTGCTCGACGGCGTCGGGACCGGCAACGTATCTCTGGCCTGGGGGAGCGCGGTCACGACGCGGACCAGCGCGGGGTCTTACGCGTATGCGGCACCCAACGTGCTGAACGTATCCAGCAGCAGCGGAGCCACCTGGCTCGACTACGGCAGCGGCACGCTCATCGTCAACAAGGCGCCGCTGACCATCGCCGCCAACGACGCGTCCAGGATCTACGATGGCACGCGCTTTGGCGGTGGCAACGGGATCACGTACTCCGGATTTGTGAACGGTGAGGATGCGTCGGTTCTGTCGGGAACCGTGGTGTATGGCGGAAGCGCACAGGGTGCTCGTAATGCCGGACATTACAGCATTGGCGCATCGGGACTTTCGGCACAGAACTACGCGATCACCTGGGCCGACGGCACGTTGACGATCAATCGCGCGACGATATCCGCGATCACCGGCATCACCGCGCTCAACAAGAGCTTCGACGGCACGACGATGGCGACCCTCGACACCTCGGCGGCAAAGTTCGTCGGCATGATTGCGGGCGACGTCGTGACGGTAGCGACATCGATCGGTAACTTCACGGATCCTATGGTCGGCCGGAACAAGGCGGTCGACATCACCGGCCTGACGCTTGGCGGGGCCGATGGAGGCAACTACATTCTCGGCAACACGACGGCTACGGCGACGGCCGACATCACGATGAGGTCGGATGTCATCACATGCTCGTCCTATGGGGCCGGCGGTAGCGGGATCTGTGGCACAATGGCGCCCAATCCCGCGCTGGATGTCGGACGAAATGCTGCGGTCCCGCTTGAGATTGTGGCGTCCGTCTCCGGCGCGGATCGGGCCGCGGGCCTGATCACGTTCAGGACTGCACGATGCCAGGACGGCGGCAACGGCGGACAACCCTGCCGAACGCAGGACGCAGCTCATTGAAGCGAGGTGGACGAGAGCGCGAATGTCCGCATGTGTGTCATGCAAGCGTGCCCTCAGGTGGCGCTGCGCGCGGTAGCGCCATGCCCTCGTCCCTCGCGATCGCGTCACGCTCGGCTGGGGCAGCGCGGCTGCGACCGCGCTGAGCGCGGGCAGCTACCACATGCGACGTTCGAAGGTGAGTCCTCGAAACTCACGCGCAGCAACTCCGGCAAGGGCATCCTGCGTTACGAGTGGTGAGACCAAAGCAAAACGGGCACGCCTCCCTGCGAAGGCATGCCCGCTTGTATCTCTATCCGTGCGACGCGCGTGCGCTCAGTGCACGCTCACCGCTTGCAGCTCGTTGCTCCAGGCGTTGGCGATCGCGGCTTCGCGGCTGTCGGTCAACATGATCGGCGTGCCGTCGGCGGCATGGAGCGCGAACAGCTTCAGGCCCGGCGCAATTTTCGGAGCCTCGGGAAACAGCCCAGGCACATCCTCGGAGCGGATCTGCTTCACATAGGCGATATGGCCTTCGCCGAGGGTTGCCAGCGTCTCCGGAGAGACATTCTTGGCTTCGTATTCGAACGCAACGTGACCTTCACTCATGGTCTCGACTCCTTCACAGAAACTAAGCGGTCGAGTCCGCTACTCGTTCCATTATTCGTGCTCATTGATAGCGATTGTCTTAACGATCCTCTCCGGTTCAGGCCGGGCAAGATCGATCGACAACAGCCCGTTCTTCAGATCCGCACCCAGCACCAGCATCCCCTCCGCCAGCACGAAGGTGCGCTGGAAGTGGCGCGCGGCGATGCCGCGATGGATGTATTGCCGGGCCTTGTCGTCCTGCTGCCGCCCGCGGATCACGAGCTGGTTTTCCTCAATGGTTACATCGAGTTGATCGCGGGTGAATCCAGCGACCGCCAGCGTGATGCGCAACCGCTCGGGCTGGCCGTCCGATCCGCTGCACCGCTCGATATTGTAGGGAGGGTAACCGTCGGCGCCTTTGACGACCCGATCGAGCACGCGCTCGATCTCGTCGAAGCCCAGAAGGAACGGACTGGATAACGTGGGAACACGGGACATAGTTTACAAAGTCCTCTCGAAGCGACTTTGGCATTTCAGGGCCCTGAACGGCGCCCCTTGGTCAGCAATATGGTCATATCCCCGTGTGGGTTCAAGGAGCTAGCCGGGGGCCTGTGGATTGGCGATCTGCCCGCCGTCGCCCGAAATGCCTCTGGATCGTCATGGCGGGACAAGCCCGGGCATGACGAATCTGACGGGCGATTTATCTCAATGAAATCAAACCCCGTTCTACTGTGCATGGGGTTGTTTTTGCGTTTTTTGTCGGCGGGCCCGGCGGAACCGGTCAGGCCTCGAGCCGCGTCCGCCCGTCGCCGCTGAACAGGTGCAGTTTCGCCCGTACCGCCGCGACGCGGATCTTCGCGCCGATGGCGGGGGCCTCGGTTCCGGGAATGCGGACGATGACCTCGCCGGGCGGCAGCTCGCCGGGCGTGGCGGAGACGCGCTGGTCCTCCTGCTCGCGGGAACCGTAGACGAAGGTCTCGGCGCCGACGCGCTCGATCGCTTCCACGGTCAGCGGAAGTGCGACACCGCCGGCCGGGGTCTGGTCGGTGATGACGAAGTCCTCCGGGCGGATGCCGAGGATGCCGGCCTCGGCTGCACCACCGCCGCCCAGCTGCGATTTGATTTCATCGGCGCGCGTCGACATCAGATTCATCGGCGGCGCGCCGATGAAGGAGGCGACGAAGGTCGTCGCCGGCCTCTCGTAGATGGCGAGCGGATTGCCGATCTGCTCGACCTGGCCGCCGTTCATCACCACGAGGATGTCGGCGAGCGTCATCGCCTCGAGCTGGTCGTGGGTGACATAGATCGACGTCGTGTTCAGCCGACGCTGCAATTTGCGGATCTCGACGCGCATCGCGATGCGCAGTTTCGCATCCAGATTCGACAGCGGTTCGTCGAACAGGAACACTTTTGGCTGGCGCACGATGGCGCGGCCCATCGCGACGCGCTGGCGCTGGCCGCCGGAGAGCTGGCGCGGTTTGCGCTCCAGCATCGGTGTGAGCTCGAGCACGCGCGCGGCTTCGTCGACGCGGGTCTTGACCTCGGCCTCCGCCATGCCGCGGTTGCGCAGGCCGTAGGCCATGTTGTTGAAGACGCTCATATGCGGATAGAGCGCGTAGTTCTGGAACACCATCGCGATGTCGCGGTCGGCGGGTTCGATCTGGTTGACGACCCGGCCGCCGATGTCGATCTCGCCGCCGGTCACCGTCTCCAGCCCCGCGACCATGCGAAGCAATGTCGACTTGCCGCAGCCGCTTGGGCCGACCAGCACGCAGAACTGCCCGTCGCCGACATCGACGTCGACGCCCTTGATGGCCTCGAAGCCGCCGGGATAGGTCTTGCGGACGTTGCGCAGGGTGACGTTAGCCATGAAAACTCACTTCTAAAAACCTACTTCTCAGTCTCGACCAGTCCGCGCACGAACAATTTCTGCATGGCGACGACGACGAACACCGGCGGCAGCATGGCGAGCACGGCGGTCGCCATCACGATCGGCCATTCAGTCAGCGCGTCGGTGGTGGTGATCATCTTGCGGATGCCGACCTGGATGGTTTGCATGTCGTCGCGGGTGGTGATCAGCAGCGGCCAGAGATATTGATTCCAGCCGAGGATGAACAGGATCACGAACAGCGCCGCCATGTTCGTGCGCGACAGCGGCAGCAGCGTATCCCAGAAGAACCGCAAGGGGCCGGCGCCGTCGATGCGCGAGGCCTCCAGCAGTTCGTCCGGCACGGTCATGAAGAACTGGCGGAACAGCAGCGTCGCGGTGGCCGACGCGATCAGCGGCAGCGACAGGCCGGCATAGCTGTCGAGCATGTGCAGATCGGCGACGATCTTGTAGGTCGGATAGATGCGGACCTCGACCGGCAGCATCAACGTGATGAAGATGATCCAGAAGATCGCCATCCGGAATGGAAAGCGGAAATACACGATCGCATAGGCCGAGATGATCGAGATCGCGATCTTGCCGATCGCGATCGCCAGCGCCATCACCAGCGAGTTCAGCATCATGTTGCCGACCGGCTCGCGGGTCGAGCCGCTCGTGCCGACGAAGATGGTCTGGTAGTAGACCTCGAAGAAATGGCCGCCCGGCAGCAGCGACATCTGCCCGTTCGCGATCAGCGCGTTGTCCTGGGTCGAGGCGACGATTGCGATGTAGACCGGGAATGCGACGATCGCGATCCCGATCCAGAGAATGGCGTGGGCGACGTAGCGTCGAAAGCCCTCTTCCTCGACCATCAGTAGGTCACCTTGCGTTCGACGAAGCGGAACTGGATTCCCGTCAGCACGATGACCATGACCATCAGGATCACCGACTGCGCCGCGGAGCTGCCGAGATTGCCGCCGAGCAGGCCGTCGGAATAGACCTTGTAGACCAGCGTGACCGTCGATGTTCCGGGACCGCCGCGGGTCATGGTGTCGATGATGCCGAAGGTGTCGAAGAAGGCGTAGACGATGTTGACGACCAGCAGGAAGAAGATGGTCGGCGACAGCAGCRGGAAGGTCACGGTCCAGAACCGCCGCATCGGGCGCGCGCCGTCGATCGCGGCGGCCTCGAGCACGCTCTTCGGGATGGCTTGCAGGCCGGCGAGGAAGAACAGGAAATTATAGGAGATCTGCTTCCACGCCGCGGCGAGGATGATCAGTGCAGCCGCCTGGTTGCCGTCGAGCAGCGGATTCCAGTCGACGCCCAGGCCGCGCAGATAGCGCGACAGCACGCCGAGCGAGGGATGCAGCATGAAGATCCAGAGCACGCCGACGACGGGCGGCGCGACCGCATAGGGCCAGATCAGCAGCGTGCGGTAGAGCATCGAGCCGCGCAGTGGCTTGTCCGCCATCACGGCGAGCAGCAGCGCGAACGACAGCGACGACACGGCGATCGCAAACGAGAAGAAGAAGGTCCGGACGATCGCCTCGAAATAGGCGGGGTCCTTGAACAGCTCGATGTAATTCTCGAACCAGACAAAGGTGCTCGACAGACCAAAGGCATCCTGGAGCAGGAAGGACTGGATCACCGCCTGCAGGGCAGGCCAGTAAAAGAAAATCAGGACGATCGCGAGCTGCGGCGCAACCAGCGCGTAGGGCAATAGCTTCGATTGAAAAATGGCTTGCTTTTGCATGATGGGCGGCGCCGGCAGGCCGTGTGGTCTGCCGGCGCCTTCGCCTTATTTTACGGCGGTCTTTTCGAACTGCCGCAGCATCGTGTTGCCGCGCTCGACGGCGGCGTCGAGCGCCTGCTTGGCGGTCTTCTTGCCGGCCAGCGCCTGCTCGATCTCTTCCGACCAGACGTCACGGAGCTGAACCATGTTGCCGAGGCGCAGGCCACGCGAGTTCTCGGTCGGCTCCTTGTTGGTCAGCTCCAGCAGCGGGGTCTCGAGATAGGGCTGGTCCTTGTAGAAGCCCTCTTCCTTCGCCTTGGCATAGGCCGCCTTGGTGATCGGCAGATAGCCCGAGGCCTTGTGGATATAGACCTGGCGATCGGTGTCCGAGAGGAAGGTCAGGAACTTCGCGACGCCCTTGTATTCGTCGGCCGACTTGCCGCCCATCACCCACAGCGAGGCGCCGCCGATGATCGAGTTCTGCGGCGCGCCCTTGGCGTCCGGATAATACGGCATCGGCACGGCGGTGAAGTTGAACTTGGCCTGCGCCTTGACGTTGCCGAAGAACGCCGACGAGGTCAGGTAGATCGGGCATTCGCCCGACGTGAAGCGGCCTTCGCCGGTGTTGGTGCGGCCGGCATAGTCATAGACCTTGGTCTTCTGGAGCTCGACCAGGTTTTCGAGATGCTTGACCTGGAGCGGTCCGTTGAACTCCAGCACGGTGTCGAAGCCGTCGAGGCCGTTGGCCTTGCTGGCCAGCGGCACGTTGTGCCAGGCGGAGAGCTGCTCGAGATTGACCCAGGTGATCCAGGAGCCGGAGAAGCCGCAGGTGTCGTGACCGGCCGCCTTCAGCTTCTTGCCGGCCTCGAACACTTCAGGCCAGGTCTTCGGAATCTCGACATTGGCCTTCTTGAGCTCGTCGAGATTGACCCACATCACGGTCGAGGACGAGTTGAAGGGGAACGACAGCATCTCGCCCTTCGAGGTCGAATAGTAGCCGGTGATGGCGGGCAGGTAGATCTTGGGATCGAACTTCTCGCCGGCGTCGGCCATCAGCTTGTAGACCGGCTTCACGGCGCCGGTCGCAGCCATCATGGTCGCGGTGCCGACTTCGAACACCTGCATGATGTGCGGCGCGTTGCCGGCGCGGAACGCCGCGATGCCGGCGTTCATCGTGTCGGGATAGTTGCCCTTGTAGGTCGGGATCACCTTGTAGTCGGCCTGCGACGCGTTGAAGTCGGTGGCGAGCTTGACGATGACGTCGTTGTTGGCGCCGGTCATCGCGTGCCACCACTGGATTTCAGTCACGGCCAAGGCCGGCGACGCGCCCAAGCCAACCATGGCTGCAACAGCGGCAGCCGCTCCAAAGTGTCGAAGAGCCATCAAGTAAACCTCCCTTGGGCCGTCAATAAAGAAGCGCTTGCGCTAGCAGCGCCATATGACGTTCACATGACTGTGTATGCGGCCGAAACGAAAGCGGCAAGCGCTGGAAAAGGGAAGCCGTCAATTAGGCGAAGGCGGAGCGTGCGGCCGCATCCGTTCGCGGTGCACATGCGTGCCCGCGCCGCAGTGCGGCATCGCTAGAGTGAGGTTGACGCTCGGCCCGCGGGCTCGAAAACCTCTCCCGCTTGCGGGAGAGGTCGGCGCGTAGCGCCGGGTGAGGGTTCTATCCTCTGGGGGAATCTCACTGCGGAGGCACCCTCTCCCCAGCCCTCCCCCGCAAGCGGGGGAGGGAGCGCACCTGCGCTGCCGCTCGATTACGTCTGATCGCCTAGCGCTTGCGCTCGGGCCCGCAGACCACGCCCTTCTCGACCATCGCGTCGATCTCGGCCTTGGAATATCCGAACTCGCCCAGCACCTCCTGGGAGTGCTGGCTGAATTTCGGCGGCAGGCGGCGCAGGCTCGGCTTGCTGCGATCGAGCCGGATCGGCGAGGCGACGCCCTTGTACCAATCCTTCTCGATAATATCGCCGCGGTGGATCGTGTGCGGATTGGTCAACGCCTGGTCGATCTTCTGCACCGGGCCGGCGGGCAGGCCGGCGGCGAGCAGGCGATTGCACAGCGGCTCGGCCTCGTGCTGGCTGAACACGGCGGCGAGCTCGGCGCGCAGTGCCTCGCGATTGGCGATGCGATCCTTGTTGCGGGCGAAGCGCGGGTCGGTGCCGAGCTCGGGCTTGCCGATCTCCTTGGCGAGCTTGCGGAAGGTGCCGTCATTGCCGACGCCGATGAAGATGTTGTCGGTCCTGGTCGGGAAGATCGCGTAAGGCACGAGGTTGGGGTGCTCGTTGCCGGTGAGGCCGGGCGGCTTGCCATGCATGAAATAGTTCGCGGTGTGCGGATGCATGATGGCGAGGCCGGTCTCGTACAGCGTCGTCTCCAGGAACTGGCCCTTGCCCGAGCGCTGCCGCTCCGACAGCGCCATCAGGATGCCGATCGCCGCATAGAGCCCGGTGGTGATGTCGACCAGTGGCACGCCGATCCGCATTGGGCCGCTCTCGGGCGAGCCGGTCGCCGCGATCATGCCGGTCATGGCCTGGATGATGGCGTCGTAGCCGGGATTGCCGCCGCGCGGACCGTCGGCGCCGAAGCCGCAGATCCGGCAATGCACCAGGCGCGGGAATTTCTTGCTCAGCACGTCGTTGCCGATGCCCCACTTCTCCAGCGTGCCCGGCTTGAAATTCTCGATCAGGACGTCGGCCGTCTCCAGCATCTTGAGCAGCACGACACGGCCGCCCTCGGAGGCGAGGTCGAGGCCGATCGAGCGCTTGTTGCGGTTGATGCCGACGAAATAGGCCGCGTCCTCCTCGTGGAAGGGAGGGCCCCAGTCGCGCACCTCGTCGCCCGCCGGCGGCTCGACCTTGATCACGTCGGCGCCGTGGTCGGCGAGAATCTGGGTGCAGTAGGGACCACCGAGCACGCGCGTGAGATCGATGACGCGCAGTCCGCTCATTGCGCCCAAAACGGCTTCAGAACCCGCGGCTTCAGAACTCATGCCTTCGCTTCCCCTGTGTCGATCATAGATCACAGGCCTAGCGAGGTTCGCCCAAGCCAGCAATGGCCCCGGGCGTGGGGCCGCATGCACGGTCGCGGGGCAATCCCGCGGCGTGGCAAATCAACGGGAATGGCCGGCCCAAGGGGGATCTTGGGCCAGCCGATCCGCTCTTCCGATCAGACGACCGTCAGGCGAACGTCGACATTGCCGCGGGTGGCGTTGGAATAGGGGCACACCTGGTGGGCCTTCTCGACCAGGGCCTCGGCTTCGGCGCGGGCAAGGCCCGGCAGCGAGACGGCGAGATCGATGTCGAGGCCGAATCCGCCGGCCGAGCGCGGGCCGATGCCGACCGTCGAGGTCACCGAGGCGTCAGCCGGGACCTTCGGTCCGCCCTGCGAGGCCACGAACTTCATCGCGCCGATGAAGCAGGCGGCATAGCCGGCCGCAAACAGCTGTTCGGGATTGTTGCCGGCGCCGCCGCCGCCGCCGAGCTCCTTCGGCGTGGTGAGCTTGACGTCGAGCGCGCCGTCGAGCGTTGCCGCATGGCCGTCGCGGCCGCCGGTGGCCTTGGCACTGGTCTTGTAGAGGACGTTCACGGACATTTTCGTCTCCTCGGGTCTTCCGGTTGGGGTGCCGCCTGTATCGCAAGCAATTAGATTGCGCGCAATTGAATTTTGCATGCCTCACATTTAATTGTTCGCAATTGAATGTACGGCCGCCCGGTCCCAGAATGACGTAAACCGTATGAGATTCTCGATGCCCCGAAAACTATCGGCTCTCGACCCGCAGCGCCTCGACAACCAGATCTGCTTCGCGGTCTATTCGGCCGCGCATGCCTTCAACCGCGTCTACAAGCCGCTGCTCGACCGGCTCGGCCTGACCTATCCGCAATATCTGGTGATGCTGGTGCTGTGGGAGTGCGACGACGTCCCGCTCAAGGACATCGGCGAGAAGCTGTTCCTGGATTCCGGCACGCTGACGCCGCTCTTGAAGCGGCTCGAGGCCGCCCATCTGGTCAAGCGCACGCGCTCGAGCGAGGACGAGCGTCAGGTGCTGATCGCGTTGACCCCGCAGGGCCACGCGCTGAAGGAGAAGGCGCGCAGCGTTCCGCAGTCGATCCTGGCAGCGTCGGACTGCTCGGTATCGGAACTGGTGACGATGAAGGACGAGATCGTCGCGCTGCGAGACCGGCTCAATGCGGTGATCGGGGGATAGGGGTTAGAGCCGCTTCTTGGCGAAGGCGCGACCGGACGCTGACTTCAGGTATTTCTCGAATGCCACGGCCTGCTTCTCGTTGCTGAACGCGACGTAAGTCTTGAGACGCCAAGGCCCATACTTCGAGGTGTGGGGTACCTCGCCAGCATTGTGCTTTGTCAGTCGGGCGCGCAGGTCGTCGGTGATCCCGACGTAGAAGTGGAGCGAATCAAGGCTTTCAAGGATGTAGACGTACTTCACAGCACACTCCCCAGTAGTCGAGGGAGAGCTTACATCCGGTTTCGATCTGCTGACGCCCGGCTTCGCCCTTCGGGCTACGCCGCGGCAGCCTTCGCTAGCTTCGCTACGATGGAGCGGAGCTGGCTTGCCGAGMCGTAGCTGGCGAAGCCAGCGAAGGCTGGTGGAGCCAGGCGGGATCGAACCGCCGACCTCTTGCATGCCATGCAAGCGCTCTCCCAGCTGAGCTATGGCCCCTTAACCGTCCGACGCGCCGTGGGCAGCGCGTCGGGAAAGACCCAGAACCACAGTTCTGGAATTATCTCAAGTCTCTTCATCGCCTCCGACATCACCAATGATGTCGGTCACGTCCTCATCGCCCTCTTCTTCGTCGGCAATGAAGGTCGAATCGTCGTCATCGTCGTCATCGAGGGTCTCGTCGACCTCGATATCGTCCTCCGATTCGGGGACGACGGCCTTCACCTTGCCGGTGTTCTCTTCGGCATCGGCCTCCTCGAGCGAGACCAATTCTTCGGCCTCAGCCGGCTCCGGCGTGGTGTCGGCGGCCGCAGTGTGCCGGGGTTCGGCGCTGCGGGTCGCGCGGGCCGGCGCCACCGGCGCAATCGGCACCACCTCGCCGGTATACGGCGAGATCACCGGATTCTTGTTGAGGTCATAGAACTTCTTGCCCGTAGTCGGGCAAATGCGTTTGGTTCCGAGTTCGGACTTGGCCACGGCGGAGGAATCCTGGGAATGTCTGAAAAGCGGTGTTTCACTTGGCTAGTTGGCGGCCCGCTGTCAATAGCGCATTACGGGAGAAAGACATGCCCGTGACGGGCCGCAGACCATGTGGTACCTGCGCCCCAACCCTTTCGAGGGCCGATCCAAGGACACAATCTTGACCCATTCCGACCAACCGAGGCCGCTTCAGGCTCGCGCCAGCGGTCCCCTGACCGGGAAAGTGCGGGTGCCCGGGGACAAGTCGATCTCCCATCGCGCGCTCATCCTGGGCGCGCTGGCGGTCGGCGAGACCCGGATTTCGGGCCTGCTGGAGGGCGAGGACGTCCTCAATACCGCCAGATCCATGCAGGCGCTGGGTGCCAGCGTCGAGCGCATCGCCGATTTCGCCTGGTCGGTGCGTGGCGTCGGGGTGGCCGGCTTTGCGGAGCCCAGGGCGCCGCTGGATTTCGGCAACTCCGGCACCGGCTGCCGGCTGGTCATGGGCGCGGTCGCGGGCTGCCCGATTTCGGCGGTGTTCGATGGTGACGCATCGCTGCGCAGCCGTCCGATGCGSCGCATCCTGGACCCCCTCGAAAAGATGGGCGCGAAGGTGGTTTCCGGCGGTGAGGGCGGTCGTCTGCCGCTGACCGTCCAGGGCGCGCGCGATCCGCTGCCGATCACCTACAAAACCCCGGTCGCATCGGCGCAGATCAAATCGGCCGTGCTGCTGGCGGGCCTGGCGGCGCCAGGCACCACGACCGTCATCGAGACCGAGGCCAGCCGCGACCACACCGAGCTGATGCTGAAGCATTTCGGTGCCGACATCACCTCGACGCAGGAAGGGCGGCACGGCCGCCGCATTGCGCTCGCCGGGCAACCGGAGCTGCGCGGCGCCACGGTGGTGGTGCCCGCCGATCCCTCCTCGGCGGCGTTTCCGATCGTCGCGGCGCTGATCGTCGAGGGTTCCGATGTCGTGCTGTCCGACGTCATGACCAATCCGCTGCGGACCGGCCTGTTCACCACGCTGCGCGAAATGGGCGCTGCCATCGAGGAAAGCGAAGTTCGCGGCGATGCCGGCGAGCCGATGGCGCAGCTGCGCGTGCGCGCCTCGAAACTGCGCGGCGTCGAGGTGCCGCCGGAGCGCGCGCCCTCGATGATCGACGAATATCTGGTGCTGGCGGTGGCGGCGTCCTTTGCCGAGGGCACCACGATCATGCGCGGCCTGCAGGAGCTGCGCGTCAAGGAATCCGACCGGCTCGAAGCCACCGCCGACATGCTGCGCGTCAACGGCGTCAAGGTCGAGGTCGCCGGCGACGATCTGATCGTCGAAGGCCGCGGTCACGTCCCGGGCGGCGGCCTCGTCGCCACCCACATGGATCACCGCATCGCGATGTCCGCGCTGGTGATGGGCTGCGCGTCCGATCAGCCCGTGACCGTTGACGACACCGCCTTCATCGCCACCAGCTTTCCGGATTTCATTCCGATGATGCGTTCGCTCGGGGCCGAGTTTTCATGATCATCGCCATCGATGGACCCGCGGCCTCGGGCAAGGGCACGCTCGGCAAGCGCCTCGCCCACCATTACGGCTATCGTCACCTCGATACCGGCGTGATCTATCGCGCGGTGGCCTACGCCCTGATGCAGTCCGGCCATGATCTCCGGGACGAAGCGGCGGCGGTCGCTGCGGCCCTGGAACTCGATCCCGAAAAGTTCGGCAATCCCGCCCTGAAGACCCAGAAGGTCGGCGAGGGCGCCTCCATCGTCTCGGCGATTCCCAGGGTTCGCGAGGCCCTGGTCAATTTCCAGCGGCAATTCGCCGCTGATCCGCCGGGTGCCGTGCTCGACGGCCGCGACATTGGAACCGTGATCTGCCCCCATGCCGATGTGAAGATTTTCGTCGTCGCCGACCCCAGGGTCCGCGCCCATCGCCGGACCATGGAAGCGAAAGCGCGGGGCGAGGAGGCGGACGAGGCGGCCGTGCTCGCCGACATCATCCAGCGCGACGAGCGCGACAAGAACCGCCCGATCGCGCCGCTGAAACCTGCCCCCGATGCTTACTTGCTAGATAACTCCCAACTGGATATAGAAGGCGGCGTCCGGGCCGCCATCGACATTATCGAGGCCGTCCGAGCGGGCCGGTCGCGGGGTTAAGCCGCAGCCGTCATTGGAGGAAGTGCCCGCTCCCGCTCTTTGAGGTCGATACCCCCGGTCCCTGTTTTGGGGCCGGCGCGATCCAGGCTCCGGACAAGGATTTCCACGTCTCGAACGCGCGGGCCTCAGCCGGCCCGCTTCCGCTGTTCCGGTGCCAGCCGGGGCAACGAGCGGTCGCTCGAAGGTCTTGCGGACCTTCCGACACTGCGCGCCCGAGACGCCCATGAACCCAACGGCCGGCAAGACATCCGCAACTGGAGAACAAATGGCTTCGATTTCCGCTGATACCTATAGCCCCTCGCGCGATGATTTCGCCGCGATGCTCGACGAGTCCTTCGCTGGTGGCAACCTGCAGGAAAGCTCCGTCGTCAAGGGCAAGGTGGTTGCAATTGAAAAGGACATGGCCGTCATCGACGTCGGCCTGAAGACCGAGGGCCGCGTCKCACTGCGCGAATTTTCCGGCCCCGGCCGTGACAGCGAACTCAAGGTCGGCGACGAGGTGGAAGTGTTCCTCGATCGCATCGAGAACGCGCTCGGCGAAGCCGTGCTGTCGCGCGACAAGGCGCGCCGCGAAGAGAGCTGGGGCAAGCTCGAGAAGGCGTTCCAGAACAACGAGAAGGTCAACGGCGTCATCTTCAACCAGGTCAAGGGCGGCTTCACTGTCGACCTCGACGGTGCCGTGGCCTTCCTGCCGCGCTCGCAGGTCGACATCCGTCCGATCCGCGACGTTGCGCCGCTGATGAACAACTCGCAGCCGTTCCAGATCCTCAAGATGGACCGCCGCCGCGGCAACATCGTGGTGTCGCGCCGCACGGTTCTCGAAGAGACCCGCGCCGAGCAGCGTCAGGAGCTGGTGCAGAACCTCGAAGAGGGTCAGGTCATCGACGGCGTGGTCAAGAACATCACCGATTACGGTGCGTTCGTTGATCTCGGCGGCATCGACGGCCTGCTGCACGTCACCGACATCGCGTGGCGCCGCGTCAACCACCCGACCGAGGTGCTCTCGATCGGCCAGACCGTGAAGGTCAAGATCATCAAGATCAACCACGAGACGCACCGCATCTCGCTGGGCATGAAGCAGCTGCTGGATGATCCGTGGCAGGGCATCGAAGCCAAGTACCCGCTGGGTGCCCGCTTCACCGGCCGCGTCACCAACATCACCGACTACGGCGCGTTCGTCGAGCTCGAGCCGGGCATCGAAGGCCTGATCCACGTCTCCGAGATGTCGTGGACCAAGAAGAACATGCACCCCGGCAAGATCGTGTCGACCTCGCAGGAAGTCGAAGTGCAGGTGCTGGAAGTCGATTCCGTCAAGCGCCGCATCTCGCTCGGCCTCAAGCAGACCATGCGCAACCCGTGGGAGGTCTTCGTCGAAGGCCATCCGACCGGTTCGACGGTCGAGGGCGAGGTCAAGAACAAGACCGAGTTCGGTCTGTTCCTGGGTCTCGAGGGCGACGTCGACGGCATGGTCCATCTCTCCGACCTCGACTGGAAGCTTCCGGGCGAGCAGGTGATCGACAACTACAAGAAGGGCGACGTGGTGAAAGCCGTGGTGCTCGATGTGGACGTCGAGAAGGAGCGCATCTCGCTCGGCATCAAGCAGCTCGAAGGCGACCCGTTCGCCRAGCCGGGCGATGTCAAGAAGGGCGCGGTCGTGACCTGCGAAGTGCTCGAAGTGAAGGAGAGCGGCATCGAGGTGAAGATCACCGGTACCGACTTCTCGACCTTCATCAAGCGCTCGGAGCTCGCCCGTGACCGCAACGACCAGCGCGCCGAACGCTTTGCCGTCGGCGAGAAGGTCGATGCCCGCGTGATCCAGTTCGACAAGAAGGCCCGCAAGGTCCAGGTGTCGATCAAGGCGCTCGAAGTCGCCGAAGAGAAGGAAGCCATCGCGCAGTACGGCTCCTCCGATTCGGGGGCGACGCTCGGCGACATCCTCGGCACCGCGCTCAAGAACCGCGGCGACAACAAGTAAGCGAAACGTCCGTTTCGCAAGCATCAAAGCCCCGGCGCGAGCCGGGGCTTTTTTGTTGGACCCGTGGCCCGGATGGAGCGCAGCGAAATCCGGGGCCCTGCCACGATCGAAACTGGTCCCGGA
>NZ_JBFULT010000115.1:0-17692 GCF_054049755.1 Bradyrhizobium sp. P5_C11_2 | reverse complement strand
GAGTTCGGCCTGCTCGGCTCCTCGTTCTTCTTCCTGTTCTCGATCTCGGCCATCGTGGTCGGCTTCATCGTCAACAAGGTGCCGACGCGCTGGGTGCTGCTGACGCTGGCGGTGATCTGGGCGCTGGCGCAGTTTCCGATGGTCGGCACCGTCTCCTTCACCACGCTCTTGATCTGCCGCATCGTGCTGGGTGCCGGCGAGGGGCCGGCGTTCTCGGTCGCCGCGCATGCGATCTACAAATGGTTTCCCGACGAGAAGCGCACGCTGCCGACCGCGATCCTGTCGCAGGGCTCGGCCTTCGGCGTGATCCTGGCCGTGCCGGCGCTGAACTGGGTCATCGTCAATCATTCCTGGCATTATGCCTTCGGCGCGCTCGGCGTCGTCGGCCTGATGTGGGTTGCCGCCTGGCTCGCGCTCGGCAAGGAAGGGCCGCTGGAGGACACGCAAGTCCTCGTCGCGACCGAGCCCAGGATCCCCTATCTCCAGCTGCTCACGTCCCGCACCTTCATCGGCTGCGTATTTGCGACCTTCGGCGCCTATTGGGCGTTGTCGCTCGGGCTCACCTGGTTCACGCCCTTCATCGTCAAGGGGCTTGGCTTCTCGCAGAGCCAGGCCGGATTCATCTCGATCCTGCCCTGGGTGTTCGGCGCCACGATCGTGATCATCACCGGCTGGGTCTCGCAGGTGATGATGGCCCGCGGCTCGACCACCCGCATCGCGCGCGGCGTGCTCGGCTCCGTGCCGCTGGTGCTTGGCGGCGTGATCCTGGCCATGATGCCGCATGTGCAGGGCGCGGGCTTCCAGATCGCCCTGCTCGTGGTCGGCACCGGCCTCTGCGGCGCGATCTATGTCGTCTGCCCGCCGATGCTCGGCGAGTTCACGCCGGCGACGCAGCGCGGCGCGATCCTCGCGATCTACGGCGCGCTCTACACGCTCTCCGGCATCATTGCGCCCGCCGTGATGGGCACCGTGATCCAGCGTGCCGGCAGCATGCTCGACGGCTACATGACCGGCTTCACCATCAACGCGGTGGTCATGGTCGGCTCCGGCCTGCTCGGTCTGCTCCTGCTCTGGCCGAACACCGAAAAGGCCAGGCTGACCGCCGCCCCGCAGGCGGCCGCACTGAAGGGCGCGGTGTCGCCGACGTAGTGAGCTGAAGGGCGAGCTACAAATACGATTGTCGTCCCGGCGAAGGCCGGGACCCATACCCCCCAGGGAGTGGTTTGACGAAGACTCGGAGTGGGAGTCCTGTGCTCCAACTCCCTTTCGTGGTTATGGGTCCCGGCCCCCCGTGCGCAATTKCGCACTAGGCCGGGACGACAACTGAACTTGTAGCTACGCCTTCGCTGGCTTCCGCTCCGTGAACGGCGACAGCACCACCGTCGCCAGCATGAAGATCACGGAGGCGCCGAACACCCAGTGCGGCGCGCTCTGGTCCATGATCCAGCCGAACAGCAGCGGGCTGACGATGCCGCCGAGATTGAAGCCGGTGGAGACGATGCCGAAGGCGCGCCCCGCAGCGCCCGGAGGCGCCGCATTGCGCACCAGCATGTCGCGCGAGGGTGCGATCACGCCGGAGAGGAATCCCGCGGCCGTCATCGCCGCGGTCAAGGCCCAGCCCGGCAGCGTCACCAAAGCGATCAGCAGCACGATGGCCGCGTTCGCGGCAAAGCAGGCCGCGGCGACGTAGCCGTGGCGCTCGGTGTGGTCGGCGAGGAAGCCGCCCGCGAGCACGCCGGCGGCGCTTGCGGCGAGGAAGGCCGTCAGCGCGACGTTGGCGGCGGAATAGGAGGCGCCGTAGCCGCTCATCAGCGCAACCACGCCGAAATTGTTGATGCCGGCAACCGAGAGGCTGAGCAGCATGAACAGCGCGGTCAGCGTGATCAGGGCCGGCGTGATCACGGCCTGCCTCGGTTGCGCCTCGTTGCCCGGCTTTTTCCCGTGTGCGCCGGCATCGGGAATGTTCATCAGGAGCAGCAGCAGTGCCACCAGCACGCCGATCGCGCCCGATGCGATCAGCGCGCCGGCGCCGCCGGACAGCGTGACGAGCGCGGCGACGATTGCGGGCGCGACCGCGCCGCCGAAATAGCCGGCAAAGGTGTGAACCGAGAAGGCGCGGCCCATCCGCGCCTCATCCATGTGCTCGGCCAGGATGGCGTAATCGGCGGGGTGATAGACGCTGTTGGCGAGCCCGAGCAGCACGGCGGCCGCGATCAGCGAGGCGTAGCTCAGGTGCAGGCCGAGGATGATCAGCGCGAGGCCGCCCAGCGTGAGGCCGCCGAGCAGAATCTTTCGAGCGCCAAAATGGTCGACGAGATAGCCGGTCGGTGCCTGCGTCAGTCCCGAGACCACGGCGAGGGTGGTCAGCGCGAAGCCGAGCTCGACATAGCCGACGCCCAGCTGGCTCTTCAGGAACGGGAACAGCATCGGCAGGACCAGCAGATGGAAATGGCTGACCCAATGCGCGATCGAGATCCCGGTCAGCGTGCGCAGCGCGCTGTCCGCCTTGCCTTGTTGCGGTGCGGCGAGAACGTCGACCATTGCAGTGCTGTTTCACTCCCTGGAGGCGCGCAAACTATCGGGGACAGCGGTTATTGGCGAAGGCCGGGACCCATAACCACCGGAGTAGTTTGGCGGAGACTCGTAGTTCGGTACGGCGACCAATCACAATCGAGGGATCACGCAGTATGGGTCCCGGCCTTCGCCGGGACGACGGCGGAGTTTGAAGCGCAAGCGCGACCGCTCTTCACAACGGCTCATCGTCATTCCCATAACGATCACGTTTCGGCGTAGCGATGTCGCCGTCCTCGTCGTCGTCATCGGTGTCGCGCGGCGGCGATGGCTTTTTTGCCTTGTCGTCCGCCGTCTTCGTCTTGGGCGGCTCGCTCGGTTTGGCGGTCTTGGCCATGGCTGTTCCCGGATGGTGATGCGTCATCCGCTTCTATCCCGAGAATATGGGCCGTGCCCGACTTATCTCAAGCTCGCGACGTCAGCCCCGTACCACCGGTCCGCCCGCCTTCTTCCAGGCATCGATGCCGCCGGCGATATGCGCGGTGTTGGTGAGGCCGGCCTCCTTGGCGGCTGCCACCGCCATCGCCGAGCGTTCGCCGAAGGCGCAGAAGAACACGACGCGCCGGCCGGTGGCGGCCGCGACCTCGCGCAGCATGCCGCCGGGCTTCAGGCTCTCCTCGACGCTCGGATAGGGCGTGTGCAGCGCGCCTTCGAGCATGCCGTGCTTGGCGCGCTCGTTGCTCTCGCGCAGATCGACCAGCAGCATGTCCGGCCGGCCGAGCGAGCGGATCGCTTCGACGGCGCTGAGCGCGCGGCCTTCTTTTTCCAGCTCTTCCTGATGCAGGCCGACATGCATGTTGGCGGGCACCGCCACATCCATCATCTTCGGATTGGGCAGCTTCAGGTTGGCCATCAGCTCGATATATTCGTCGACCGAGCGGACCTGGAGCCGCGGATTGTAGCGCTTCTCCTCGCCGATGGTGGAGACGGTGTCGCCCTTGTAGTCGTGCGCCGGGAACACCAGCGTCTCCTCCGGCAGCTTGAGCAGCCGGTTGAAGATCGATTCGTACTGGGCGCGCGACGAGCCGTTCTGGAAATCGGTGCGGCCGGTGCCGCGGATCAAGAGCGTGTCGCCGGTGAAGACGCGGTCGCCCATCAGATAGGAGTAGGAATCGTCGGTGTGTCCGGGCGTGTACATCACGTCGAGCGACAGGCCCTCGATCGTCACCTTGTCGCCGTCGGCGACCCGCATCGCCACCACGTCGGCCTTGGTCTGGTCGCCCATCACGGTCATGCAATGGGTGCGGTCGCGCAGTTCGCCGAGGCCGGTGACGTGGTCGGCATGGAGGTGGGTGTCGACCGCCTTGACCAGCTTGAGGTCGAGCTCGCGCAGCAATTGGCAGTAGCGGTCAACCTTCTCCAGCACCGGATCGAGGATCAGGGCCTCGCCGCCGGGGCGGCTGGCAAGAACGTAGCTGTAAGTGCCCGAAACGCTGTCGAAGAGCTGGCGGAAGATCATGGCAAGAGACCCGGCGTGGAACTGATTGCAAATTCTACTACGCCGGGGACCAAAAAGAGAAGTAATCCACTGCCTAAACAATAAGATTTGGAAGATTTTTATTGCGACGCAATGATCCCACGGCTGGCGGCGCCTCGGGCGATGCGGAGCAGGTGCCACAAACTCGGTGTCGTCCCGGCGCAGCTAATTCGTCACTGCGTACCGGTAAACGCGAACTGCTCCCCCAACGTCGTCCTGGCGAAAGCCAGGACCGATTACCCCGACTGATTGTTGTTGCGGCAAACTGTGGCCAGCGTGTTCTATAACCACGATCGCCTGTGGAAATGGGTCCTGGCTTTCGCCAGGACGACAGGGGAGCCTCAGGGCCTCACCACCGTGTACCCGTTCTCGCTGAGAAACAGGATCTGCCCGACCCCGACCTGCACCGGGGTGGCGACGGGGATGAATTCCGGCCGCTTGCCCGTCTCCCGCTCGATCGTGTCGACGGTGTTGAGGCAGATGTCGAAGCGGACGCCCTGCGCGATCAGGCTTTCGACCTGCTTGCGGCGGTCGCTGGCGGCGAGCAGCAGGTCGATGCCGGGGCCGAACGCGACCACTTCGATCGCGACCTTGTCGGGATCGTAGTGCTTCAGCAAATTGTTGGCGACGCTGAGCACCAGCGCCTGCTTCTTCGCATCGCCGTCGGAGAGCTGGAGCACGATCTTGTGCTCGGCGAACGGCTTGTCCTGGAGCGGCACCTGCTGCGCCGAGGCCAGCGGCATGGCGGCCCAGGCGAACAGCGCCAGCAGCATCGCGCGAAGGATTTGCGAATGCGTCATCCCTGTCCTGCGATGCCGGGATTGTCCTCGACGCCCTTCAGGGTGACGCCGGAGCCGAGGCGCTCCGGCATCATCCGGCCGGAACGCAGATATTTGCCGACGACGTCCCACACCGGCGTACCTTGCTGGCCGTTGACCGAGGCCCAGCCGGCGACCTTGTAGCGATGGGTCTCGGCAAGCGATTTGCCGTTGCCGAGCCTGATCTCGGAGATGCGGTTGCCGATCGCGGCGGTCGGGGTGCAGGTGTAGCTGAGGCCGCCGGCACGCACCATGTCGCCGCCTTGCTGATAATAGGGATCGGCGTTGAAGAGGTTGTCGCAGACGTCTTCCAGCACGTCCTTGATCTGGCCGCCCGTCATCTCCTGCACATAGGTCTCGGGATAGCTGATCGCGGTTTCCGCGAGCACGTCCTCCATGGTCAGCGGCTGGCCGGACAGTGCGGTGACGCCCCAGCGGAAACCCGGCGACAGCGCGATCTCGGCATCGAGCTCGGCGCGCAGCGCGGCGCAGATCAGTTCGTCGACGGGCCCGGAAAAATTGCCGCGGCGATAGAGCAGGCGGTCCGGCGTCGCGATTTTCTCCGACCAGTCCATCACATGCGGTGCGCGCAGCCGGCCGATCAGCTCGGCCATTGCGGGATCGGGCTTGAGCAGTTCGGAATAGACCGGCAGCAGATGATATTTGATATCGCCGACCTTGCCCTTGGCGAGGTCGAGATCGAGCACACCCAGGAATTTTCCGTTGGAGCCGGCATTGGTGACGAGCGTCGTGCCGCCCGCGTTCTTCACCGCGACGGGCTGCGGGACGGCATCGTGGGTGTGGCCGCCGAGGATGACGTCGATGCCGGTGACGCGGCTCGCGAGCTTGAGGTCGACATCCATGCCGTTGTGCGACAGCAGGATGACCGCATCGACCTTGTCGTGGCCGCGCAAGCCATCGACGTGCTTCTGCAACTCCTCCTCGCGGATGCCAAAGGTCCAGTCCGGCGTGAACCGCTTTGGATGCGCGATCGGCACGTAGGGAAAGGCCTGGCCGACGATCGCGACACGATGGCCGCCGAGCTCCCTGATCGTCGACGGCTTGAACACGCGGCCGCTCGCCTTGTCGAAGGCGCTGGCGTCGTTGAAGGCGGCCTCTTCGGTCAGGAAGACGTTCTGCGCCAGAAACTCGCCCTTGAAGCGCTCGAGATTGTCGCGCAGCGCCTGCTCGCCATAGGTGAATTCCCAATGGCCGGTCATCGCCTCGATGCCGAGCAGATTGGCGACCTCGACCATGTCGCGGCCCTGCATGATATTGGCGAGTCCGGTGCCCTGCCAGAGGTCGCCGCCGTCAAGCAGCAGCGAATGCTGCTCGCCGGCATCGCTGCGCAGGCGGTCGACCAGCGTCTTCAGGTGGGCAAAGCCGCCGAGCTTGCCGAAGCGGGCGGCGGACTTCTCGAACTCGAAGCAGGTGAAGGCATAGGCATCAGCGCTGTCGGGCCGGATGCCGAAGCGCTCCAGGAAGGCGCGGCCGACCAGATGCGGCGGCCGTCCCGCCATCTCCCCGATGCCGATATTGACGCTGGGTTCGCGGAAATAGACCGGGTTGAGCTGCGCATGCGTGTCGGTGATGTGCAGGATGCGCGCGTTGCCGAACCGCTCGATGTCGTAGATGCTCGCGGCTTCGGCGCCGCGCGCGAGCCGCGGCAGTCCGGCCGAGACGGCGGCAATGCCTGCACCCTTCAGAAAGTCGCGGCGGCGGATGGCCATCTCGAATTCTCCGCGCCCCTCAATGATCGCAAGATCGTTCCACGGGGGACAGTCTAGCGGATTTCCATCGCCTTCCAGGCCTCTTTTTCAGACGTCGCCTGGAAGATCGATGCCTTCGCCAGCGCCTCGGCCTCTTTCGCAGCCGCCGTTGCGCGGTCGAAATCGCCGCCGTCGGCCGCCTTCTTCGCCGCCGCCAGCGTCGAGACGGTCGTGGTCCATTGATGGCGCAAGCCGGCAGCCTCCTTCGCGGCGGCCTCCGCGGCGGCATAGGCCGCCTTGTAGTCCGCTTCGGTTGCCGCGCGCGCCGCTGGCGCGAGGCTCAACGCCAGCAGCATGGCGAGAGGAAGTGACCACTTCATGGCCGCGCTCCCGGGCCGGAAATCGGCAGGCCGTTGGCGACGTAGGACAGGAAATATTCGACGTCGCGATACTCGTCCGCCTGCGGCTCGAGCGGAACCGCGCGGGTCTGGCTGTTGCAGGTGACGAAACGGCGGCTGGTCGTGCCCATGCCGCTCCATTCGGAGCGGTAGATCGGCATCGCGTTCAGGATGCCGAGCGCCGGCGCCAGGATCTCGGCACGGATGCGCTCGCCCGGGCTTTGCACGTGGCAGCTCGCGCAGGAGAAATTCATCTGGCCGCGGCGGGTGTAGAAATAGCGCTTGCCGTTCTCGAACGCCGCGAGCGCGCGCGGATCGTCGGGGATCTTGATGTCCATCGGCTTGCCGCGCGAGGTGAAGGCCATGTAGGCGGTGAGCGAGGCCATCTCGTCCTTGACGTAGGAATAGGGCGCCTCGCCATTGGCCTCGCGGCAGCGGTTGAGCGCGAGCTCCAGCGTGACGACCTTGCCTTCCTTCTCGTCGAAGTAAGGATAGTTCTGGCGGATGCCGATGCCGCCGTTCGGGAAGCAGTCGGCATAGCTCTTGCCGTTCTTGAACGGCGTCGAAAACATCTCCTTGCCGGCGTCGAGCGCGAACTCGTAGGGCGGGAATTCCTCTTTCTCCTGCCACTGCCGCTTCATGTCCTCGTTCATGGAATAAGGACCGTTGACGAAATCCTCGTGCTTCACATCGGGAAACTTCTGGAAGAAGAAATTCTGGAACGCTTTTGCGTCGGCGACAGGATCGACCTTGTCGGCTGCGACCACGCGCGTCGCGGCGAAAGCTAGCGTCGCGAGTGCGACGAACGCCGAGCCGAGCAGAATGGTAGCGCGCCGCGTCATCACGAAATCTTCGCGGTGGTCGTGTCCGACCCACCCTTGTTGTCGGTCCAGGAGATCTTCAGCTCGTCGCCCTTCTTGGCGCCCTTGAAGCTGAACTTGACGTAGGGGTCCTTGGAGACCGCGGTGCCCCAATCGGCGACGAAGACGTCCTTGCCGTTACATTCGAATTTCAGCTGCTGGATGAAATGCGCCGGGATCAATTCGCCCTTGGAATCCTTGACCAGGCCGGTGTCCATGGGGTGCTGGATCAGCGTTTGCACCTCGGTGATGTCGCCGTTGGCGGTGGCGCGGACGCGAATGCTGGATGCCATGTCGAAATCCCTCGCTTAACCGCCGCAACCGCCGACGGTGACCTTGACCTCTTTGGTCGCGCTGTAGAGTTTACCGTCAGCTTCCACGATCGCGGTCACGTTCGTGGTCTTCGCCATCTTGAGGCGGTTGGCGACGCTCGGGATCGTGCCATCGGGAATCCTGTAGGAAGCCGCGAGCGCGTTCGGGTTCTCGGCCACGAAGAACGAGATCGAGGTCACCTTGTCCAGCGTCGTCGTCACCGAGATCGGCACCACGCCGCCATTCTCGGCGATCTCCGGCGCGTCGAGCTTGATCTTGTCGGAGGGCTCGGCGGTCTTGCCGTAGAGCGCCTTGATCGCGTCTGCCTCGTTCTTCAGCTTGAACGCCTCTTCCGGATATTTGTCGTTGGCCGCCGCGAGCGCGGAGGTCGCGCCGAACGGCAGATTGCCGAGGCCGAGCAGCGCGACCGAGGCTGCGCCCTGGAGAATCAGGCGCCGCGTCGCGAGTGAGCCCGTGGTCGTGGTCATCAAAAGTCTCCTGGTGTGCCGGCGGTCACAGGGTTTGCAGGAAATCGACGATCGCGCCGATCTCCTGCTCGGTCAAAATCCGGTTGCGGCCGAACGGCGGCATCATGGTCTGCGGATTGCGCTTGGTCTCGTCGAAGATGATCGCGACCAGCTCGTTGCGATCAGGGTATTTTGATTTGATATCCTTCAGTTCCGGTCCGATCGTTCCGGGCAGGTCGCCGCCCTTGATGACGTGGCAGGTCAGGCAATTGCCCTTGCCGCGGTCGAAGGCGAGTTTCTGGCCCTCGGTCGCGGCGGATTGCGCCCGCGCCGGGCTCGCGGCCAGCCCGGCGACGATGGCCAGCATGAGGAACAGAGGCTTTCGGGACAGGGCGGTCAAGGCGTCATTCCGAGGCGTTATGGCGATGTCGCGATCGCGGAAATAGAAGCGTTCCAAAGCACAAAGGGCATCGCCTGACAATCAAGACTATGCACGCGGCAAAATGGAGTTAATATCTTCCGCATTGCAACTAAAGAGATTATTTGTTCGGCCGATTGGGCCCCAAAGAGAGCTACCACGAGTTAAAGGCAGTGGCGCGGGCGGGCTATTTCGAGGGCGCTCGGGCGCTCATTCGGTTTTCATCGTGTTCTCGTTTTTTCAAGGGGACCTCACTTGGCTGAATATGTCGTCGAATTTGGCAGGGACGGCGGACGCGTCGAGCCGGACGGGCGGCTGGATGCGCCGGCCTTTCACCGCAATTACGAGCCGATCTGGGCGGCGCTGGAAAAGCATCTCGCCGGGATGTCAGGCAACGTGGTCGAGGTCGGCAGCGGAACCGGCCAGCATGTGGTCCATTTCGCCCGCCATTCGCCCGGCCTGATCTGGTGGCCGAGCGACCTCAACCAGCGGCACCTCAAGAGCATCGAGGCCTGGCGCGTGCATTCGGGCCTGCCAAACATCCGCTCGCCGCTGCGGATCGATCTCACCGATCCCGACTGGTGTCCTGAGATGCGAAGCGGGCAGGGCCCGACGAGTCTCGCCGCCGTGTTCTGCGCCAACGTCATCCACATCGCGCCGTGGACCGTGGCCGAAGGCCTGTTCGCCGGCGCCGGCCGCTATCTGCGTGCCGACGGCAAGCTGTTCCTCTATGGCCCGTTCAAGCGCGACGGCAAGCACACCGCGCTCAGCAACGCCGTGTTCGACACCTCGTTGCGCGAGGGCAATCCCGAATGGGGCGTGCGCGATATCGGCGACGTCGAGACGCTCGCGCGAGGCGCGGGGCTCGGCCTGGTCGACACGATCGAGATGCCCGCGAACAACCTGACTTTGGTGTTCGCGCGCTAGCGACGCAGGAGGTGCGCTCCCTCCCCCGCAAGGGGGAGGGAATGAGAGAGCGGTGCCCGCCTCACGGTGTGATGCGATCAAAGTCCCCGAGGGGCAGCGCTCCTACGCCTCCCCGTCCCGCCACCCGATCTTCTCCTTCAAGAACCGAAAACCGAGCACCTCGAAGCCGGCGCGCTCCTTGTTGTCCTTGCCGTAGCCGTGGCCGCCTGCCTCCGGCTCGTAGAACCAGGCCTCATAGCCCATCGCCTGGAGCTTTGCCGCCATCTTGCGTGCATGGCCGGGATGGACGCGGTCGTCGCGCCGCGTCGTGGCGATCAGGATCGGCGGATAGGACTGGCCAGGTTTGGCGTTGTGATAGGCCGAGTAGGTCTTCAGCCAGTCCCACTCCTCCGGCTTATCGGGGTCGCCATATTCCGCGATCCAGCTCGCGCCCGCGAGCAGTTTTGTGTAGCGGCGCATGTCGATCAGCGGGATGGTGCAGAACAGCGCGCCGAAGCGCTCCGGGTACCGCGTCAGCATGTTGGTGATGAGGATGCCGCCGTTCGATCCGCCCTGTGCGGCGATCCGTTTTGCCGTCGTGACGCCGCGGCGCACGAGATCGGCGGCGACCGCCGCGAAATCGTCATGCGAGAGCTTCTTGCCGGCGAGCCTTCCGGCATCGTGCCAGCGCGTGCCGAACTCGCCGCCGCCGCGCAAATTGGCCTGCACAACGGTGCCGCCGCGCTCCAGCCACAGCTTGCCGAGCGAGGGGTTGTAGTAAGGCTTGACCGAATGGGCGAAGCCGCCATAGGCGCTCATATAGACCGGCGCATCGCCGGTCTCGGTCGCGGGGCCGGTCTGCACGTAAGGAATCCGCTCGCCGTCGATCGAGATCGCCTCGTGCTGTGTCACCACGAGGCCATCGGCGCTGAACGTCTTCGGCGCCTGCTTCAGCACGGCCGGGCTTTCGACGCAGGGTTCGATCAGCAATAGCGACGGCGGCGTCAGCGGGTCCTGCACGTTGGCGAGCAGGTCGCCATTGCTCTCTGACGGATGGCGATCGAGCGGCCAGATATCGACGACGCCGATCTCCGGCAGGCCGGGAAGCGTCGCGCGGCGCCAGCCCGCGGTGGATGGCGTGACGACCTCGAAGCGCGGCCTGAGCTCGTCGAGGATCGACAGCACGAGCTTGCCGGCGGCCCAGAAGAAGCCTTGCAACGCGCGCCGCGGACCGGGCTCGAACAGCACGGCGAAATCGCGGTGGCCTGCCAGGAACGCCGAGAGCGAGATGCCGAGCACGGTGTCGGTGGCGTAGGTCTGGCCCTCGACCGACCAGTCCTTGCGCAGCTTCATCGCGAACCAGTCGCCATGGGCCTGCATCCAGATCCCGGTCGGCAGGTCGAGCTTCGTCGTCGCACCAGCCGCATCGCGCAGCCAGATGCCGTAGTTGAAGAAGTCGATCTGGTCGACGATCCAGGTCCGCGGGGCCGCACCGGTGTCATCGGCCATGCCATAGATCATCATGTGATCGTCCGAGGTCTCGATCACCACCTGCGCCTGGTCCACGGCCTGGCCGCGCCGCCACAGGCGAACGGTCCTCGCATATCCGGAGCTCGTGGCCATGCCCTCGCCATGGGCGCTCGACAGCAGCAGCGTGTCGGCATCGAGCCAGTCGACGCCGCCCTTGGCTTCCGGCAGCGTAAAGCCGTCCGCAACGAAGCCCTTCGTAGCGAGGTCGAATTCCCGCAAGGTGACGGCGTCGCTGCCGCCGCGCGACAGGCCCAGGATGGCGCGTGAGCTTCCCGGCATCGTGGTGATGGAGCTGAGCAGCCAGTCCTCGTCTTCGCTCGCCGCGAGCTGGTCGATATCCAGCATGATCTCCCACGCCGGATTGGGCTTGCGAAACTCCGCCAGATTGGTTCGCCGCCACAGGCCGCGCGGGTTGGTGGCGTCCTTCCAGAGGTTGTGCAGGTCGTCGCCGCGCCGGCTGACATAGGGGATGTTGTCGGGGCGATCGTAGATCGTCGCGAGGATGTCGCGATCGCGCTCGAAGGCCGCGCCCCCGAACGCGGCGAGCGTCAATTGATTTTGCCGCGCGACGAAATCGAGCGGCAGCTTGCCTTCGATCTCCTCCAGCCAGAGCCAGGGATCGTCGTCGGGAGCGCTGAGCGTAGGCCTGTCGTCAATGGACATGGTGCGAACTCCGGCAGATCGCGCGGCGGGATAGGATTTGATCGAGCGCAAGCCGTCAAGGGCGTGTCCCGGTATAGTCCTGCCGATTGCGTCAGAGGCATGGCCTGTGCCCGTTTGCGCCGGTTGTCCGCCCTCCCGCGTCTCTCCATAGTGCCGGGAATCAACAAGGCCCTTGAAAGCTCCTTGGGGCGGAAATGCCGATGCTAGACGTGACTTCAGCCAATGAGATCGCTGCCGATGCCCGCGTGCGTACCAATGTGGTGCGCCTTGCGGCGGCGCAGGCGCTGACCGGCGCCAACTCGGCGGTGATCTTCGCCACCGGCGCGATCGTCGGCGCCACGCTCGCGCCCGACATGTCGTTCGCGACCGTGCCGATCTCGATGTATGTGGTGGGCCTGGCTGCCGGCACGCTGCCGACCGGCGCGATCTCGCGCCGCTTCGGCCGCCGCGCCGCTTTCGTCATCGGCACCGGCCTCGGCACGCTGACCGGCCTGCTCGGCTCGTTTGCGATCCTGCACGCCTCGTTCGCGCTGTTTTGTCTGGCGACCTTCCTCGGCGGCCTCTACGGCGCGGTGGCGCAATCCTATCGCTTTGCCGCCGCCGATGGTGCCAGCGCCGCCTACCGGCCCAAGGCGGTGTCGTGGGTGATGGCCGGCGGCGTGTTCGCCGGCGTGCTCGGTCCGCAGCTCGTGCAATGGACCATGGATGTCTGGCAGCCCTATCTGTTCGCCTTCAGCTTCCTGGTGCAGGCCGCGGTGGCGCTGGTCGCGATGGGCATCGTCGCCGGCGTCGACATGCCGAAGCCGGCGCCGGCCGATCTGCATGGCGGCCGGCCGCTGCTGACGATCGTGAGCCAGCCGCGCTTCATCGCCGCCGCGCTGTGCGGCGTCATCTCCTATCCCATGATGAACCTGGTGATGACCTCGGCGCCGCTCGCGATGAAGCTCTGCGGCCTCAGCGTCAGCGATTCCAATTTCGGCATTCAATGGCACATCGTCGCCATGTACGGGCCGAGCTTCTTCACGGGCGCGCTGATCGCCCGCTTCGGTGCGCCGAAGGTCGTCGCGGCCGGCTTGCTGCTCGAGGCCGCTGCCGGGGCCATCGGCCTCTCCGGCCTCACCGCGATGCACTTCTGGGCCACGCTGATCGTGCTCGGCGTGGGCTGGAATTTCTCCTTCATCGGGGCGTCTGCGCTGGTGCTGGAGACGCACCGGCCGCAGGAACGCAACAAGGTGCAGGCGTTCAACGATTTCCTGGTGTTCGGCATGATGGCGATCGGCTCGTTCTCGTCGGGCCAGTTGCTTGCGAACTACGGCTGGTCGGCGGTGAACATGGTGGTGTTCCCGCCGGTGCTGCTTGGCCTCGCCGTGCTCTCGCTCGCCTCCTATGCGCGTCGCCGCAAGGCGCGGCTGGACGCGGCGATGGGCGAGTTCCCGGACGCGATCTGACTGGCGGGAGGCTGTCAGCAGCGTTGATAGTTCGATCCAGGTCGAAGTGATTTTTTGGAGCGGGTTACTAGATGATGCGTCATGGCCGGGCATTAGCGCGAAGCGCGTCTTCACGCAGAATGTCCCGGCCATCCACGTCTTAGGTGCGCGGATCGAAGAACGTGGATGCCCGGGACAAGCCCGGGCATGACGGAGTAGCCAGCATGCTCGACAATCCTCGACACGCCACGATCGACGAATCCTCGCTCCGCTATGAAGGCTGGCGCATCGTTGCGGTCTGCTTCCTGCTCGCGACCTTCGGCTGGGGGCTCGGCTTCTACGGCCAGAGCGTCTATGTGGCCGAGCTCCAGCGCGCCCACGGCTGGTCGGCCTCGCTGATCTCCGCCGGGACGACATTCTTCTACCTGTTCGGCGCTCTGCTCGTCGTCTTCGTCGGCGAAGCCGTCAACAAATACGGCCCGCGGCTCGGCCTGATTGCGGGCACGCTGGCGATGGCGGCGGCCGCCGTCGCGATCGGCGCGGTGCGCGAGCCCTGGCAGCTTTATCTCGCGAACGCGGTGCTCGCCTTCGGCTGGGCCGGCACCAGCCTCGCCATGATCACCAACACGATCAGCCTGTGGTTCGATCAGAAGCGCGGCATGGCGATCAGCCTGGCGCTCAACGGCGCGAGCTTTGGCGGCATCGTCGGCGTGCCGCTGCTGGTGACCTTGATCGGCCATATCGGCTTCGCCAGCGCGATGTTCACCGTCGCCGGCGCCATGCTGGTGCTGCTCGTCCCGGTGATCCTTGTCGTGGTCGGCCGGCCGCCCGATCTTCACGGCAGGCATGGGACAGGGAAAGCGAAGCCGCTATCCTCGGCGCATATCCGCAGGCATGCGCTGCGCGACGTCGGCTTCCTCACGGTGACCATTGCTTTTGCTTTGGTGCTGTTCGCCCAGGTCGGGTTCATCGTGCACCTGATCGCGTTCCTCGACCCCGTGATCGGCCGCGAACGTGCGGCCGTGGCGGTCGCGGTGCTGACGGCGATGGCCGTGGTCGGCCGGGTGCTGTTCTCGATGGTGATCGATCGGCTCAACCAGCGGCTTGCGTCTGCGCTGTCGTTCCTGAGCCAGGCGGCGGCGCTGTGCGTCGTCATCAATTTGCACAACGATTATGTGCTGATCGCGGCCTGCGCGGTGTTCGGCTTCTCGGTCGGCAACCTGATCACGCTGCCGTCGCTGATCGTGCAGCAGGAATTCGATTCCGCCTCGTTCGGCGTGCTGATCAGCCTCAACACCGCGATCAACCAGGTCACTTACGCGTTCGGCCCCGGCGTGGTCGGCTTCCTGCGCGACCTCTCCGGCGGCTATTCGCTGCCGTTCTACCTCTGCATCGCGCTGGAGGTGATGGCCGCGGCGTTGATCATGGTGCGCGGTGCGCCCAAAGCGAAGCTCTCGTAGGGTGGGCAAAGGCGCACAGCGCCGTGCCCACCATCTGCTCTCCGCCCGTGCTGTAGGAATTGGTGGGCACGCTTCGCTTTGCCCACCCTACGGCATCACGCTTCCCGCTGCTTCAGCAACGCTTCCACATCCAGCCGCTTGGTGATCATCGCAAGCTTGCCATCCGGCCCGAACGGCCATTGCTCCTTCGGCCGGTCCCAATACAGCTCGACGCCGTTCTGGTCCGGATCGCGCAAGTAAAGCGCCTCGCTGACGCCATGGTCGCTCGCGCCGTCGAGCGCGATGCCGGCCGACAGCACCCGGTGCAACGCATCCGCCAGCGCCGGGCGCGTCGGGTAGAGGATCGCGGTATGGAACAGCCCGGTCGTGCCCGGCGGCGGCGGCGAGCCGCCCTTGCTCTCCCAGGTGTTGAGCCCGATGTGGTGATGATAGCCGCCGGCCGAGATGAAGGCCGCACCGGAGCCCATGCGCTGCATCAGCTCGAAGCCGAGCACGCCGCAATAGAAGCCCAGCGCGCGATCGAGATCGGCGACCTTGAGATGGACGTGGCCGATCCTGGTGCCGGCATGCACGGCTGGGTTCTGCGACATGGGAATGCTCCGTTGATCGACTCCACTTAAGTCGAGCCTCGGGACAGCGCCACTGGCCTATCCCGAAACCCAGCGTTTCCGGATGGGAAACTAAGCGAGCTCCGGCACCTCGCCCTCGGGCAGCTCGAACTCAAACGTGTTCAGCGTCATCGACACCAGCGTGTAGTAGCCGCACAGCCCGATCACTTCGACCACGCCGCGCTCGCCGAGCAGCTTCACGGCCTCCTCATAGAGGCCCTTCTCGACGCCGTGACCCTCGTGCAGCGACTTCGCGAGATCGTAGATCATCTTGCCCTTGGGATCGTCGAACTCGGGCGTGCGGCGGTCGCGGATCGCATCGATGATTTTCGGATCCATGCCGCCGGCAAGCGCGAGGCGCTTATGCGCATACCATTCGTAGTGTGCGGTCCAGTGCCGCGCCGTCACCAGGATCGCGATCTCCGAAAGCTTGGCGGGAAATACCGTGTCGAAGCGCAGGACCTCGCCGAGCCGGGTGGCGTGACGGGCCATCTCCGGGCTGTTGAGCCAGGCCATCATCGGCGCCGGCGGCTTGCCGCGCTTGCCGGCGATCGACTCGTCATAGGTCTGCCGCTGGCTCTCGCTCATTTCGCCAGGCGAAAGTAGTTTCAGGCGCATTCTCGTTTCCTCTTTATTTTCAAAGCCTCGCCGCGGACATCATTATAGCCGAACGCGGCTCGGCATGCCTGGTCGTGCGGCACCGAAATGGTTGAATTCCACGGGGCGATGGCCCAGAGTCTGCGGCAACAAGTCGAATTTGATTGATGGAAACGACCATGAGCGAAGCTGAGACGTCTGATCTCGAAACATTCCGCAGCGAGACCCGCGCCTGGCTGGAGGCCAACTGCCCGCCGGAGATGCGCAAGCCTGCGACCTCCGACGCCGACGTGTTCTGGGGCGGGCGCAACGCAAAATTCTCCTCCGAGCCGCAGCGCATCTGGTTCGAGCGCATGCGCGACAAGGGCTGGACCGT
This sequence comes from Bradyrhizobium sp. P5_C11_2, assembly GCF_054049755.1. Taxonomy (NCBI): domain Bacteria; kingdom Pseudomonadati; phylum Pseudomonadota; class Alphaproteobacteria; order Hyphomicrobiales; family Nitrobacteraceae; genus Bradyrhizobium; species Bradyrhizobium sp. P5_C11_2. Next base: position 1,095 of record NZ_JBFULT010000115.1, on the reverse strand, counting down.
GCCGGACTGGCCGAAGGAATATGGCGGCGGCGGCCTCAGCGCGGCCGAGCACAAGGTGCTGCGCGCCGAGATGGCGAAAATGGGCGCGCGTCCGCCGCTGTCGAGCTTCGGCATCTGGATGCTCGGGCCGGCGCTGCTGAAATACGGCAACGAGGCCCAGAAGCAGGAGCATCTGCCGAAGATCGCGGCGGGCCTGATCCGCTGGTGCCAGGGCTATTCCGAGCCGAACGCCGGCTCCGATCTCGCCTCGCTGCAGACCCGCGCCGAGAGCGATGGCGACGACTTCGTCATCACGGGATCGAAGATCTGGACCTCCTACGCCAACTACGCCGACTGGATCTTCTGCCTCGTCCGCACCGATCCCGCCGCGAAGAAGCACGACGGCATCAGCTTCATCCTGTTCGACATGGCCTCGAAGGGGGTCACGACCAAGCCGATCCTCTTGATCTCCGGCTATTCGCCGTTCTGCGAGACCTTCTTCGACGGCGTCCGCGTGCCGAAATCGCATGTGGTCGGCACGATCAATCGCGGCTGGGACGTGGCAAAGTATCTGCTCCAGCATGAGCGCGCGATGATCTCCGGCATGGGCGAGCGCGGCGTCGGCCGTCCGCTCGGCCAGATCGCGGCCGATTCCGTCGGCTCCGATGCGCAAGGCAAGCTCGACGATTCGATGCTGCGCGGCCAGATCGCAAGATTCGACGTTGACGAGGCCGCGCTTGCCGCCTGCGCCGAGCGCGCTGTCGATCTCGCCAAGGCGGGGCAGGCGCATCCGGCGTTCTCGTCGGCGATGAAATATTACGGCACCGAGCTCAACAAGCGCCGCTACGAGATCCTGATGTCGGCCGGCGGCGTCGATGCGCTGGAATGGGAGAGCGAGCGCTCCAGGCAGGGCGCCCGCCCGCGCGCCTGGCTGCGCACCAAGGCCAATTCGATCGAGGGCGGCACCAGCGAGGTGATGCTCGGCATCGTCGCCAAGCGCATCCTGGATCTGCCGGGGGCCTAACCGTCGTTCCGGGGCGGTCCGCAGGACCGAGCCCGGAACCTCGAGATTCCGGGTTCGATGCTGCGCATCGCCCCGGAATGACGGCGATGGCT
>NZ_JBFULT010000114.1:0-15104 GCF_054049755.1 Bradyrhizobium sp. P5_C11_2 | reverse complement strand
CGTCCGAACGTCTCGACCTCGGCGGCGTCGGCGATCTGACCATCATCTCGCGCAACGGCGTTGCCGTGCCGCTCCAGCAGATCGCAAAGATCGAATATGCCCACGAGGAGCCGATCATGTGGCGGCGCAACCGCGACATGGCGATCACCGTGCGCTCCGACGTGGTCGACGGCGTGCAGGCCCCCGACGTCACCAGCCAGATCACGCCGAAGCTCCAGGCCATCAAGGACTATCTCGAGCCGGCCTACCGCATCGAGGCGGGCGGGGCGTTCGAGGAATCCGCCAAGGGCAATGCCTCGATCTTCATCCTATTCCCGGTGATGGTCATGGTGATGCTGACGCTGTTGATGATCCAGCTCCAGAGCTTCTCGCGCCTGATCCTGGTGTTCCTGACCGCGCCGCTCGGCATCGTCGGCGCCTCCTTCGGGCTCAACGTCGCCAATGCCCCGTTCGGCTTCGTGGCGCTGCTCGGCCTGATCGCGCTCGCCGGCATGATCATGCGCAACGCGGTCATCCTGGTCGACCAGATCGAGACCGACGTTTCCCACGGCTTGACCCGCCGTGAGGCGATCGTGGAGGCCACCGTCCGCCGTGCCCGTCCGGTGGTGCTGACGGCGCTCGCCGCCATTCTCGCCATGATCCCGCTGTCGCGCTCGGCATTCTGGGGCCCGATGGCGATCACGATCATGGGAGGCTTGTTCGTTGCGACCTTCCTCACGCTCCTGTACCTGCCGGGCCTCTATGCCCTGTGGTTCCGCAAGAGCCTGGACGAGGCAGGCACCCCCGAGCAGCCTGCCGCGCCGCAGCATGGGAGCGATGACCAGCACGCAATTCCGCTTGCTGAAGCGGCTGAATAAATGAGAAGACTACTGGCTAACGAGTCCTGATTGATGGCCCTGATTTCGGAACATATCGAAGGCGACACCCGGGATCGTATCCTCGAGGTGGCCGAGCGGCTGTTCCGCCAGATCGGCTATCAGAAGACCACGGTCGGGGACATCGCCAAGGAGCTCAGGATGAGCCCCGCCAACGTGTATCGCTTCTTCGAATCGAAGAAGGCGATCCACCAGGCGGTGGCCCGTTCGCTGATGGGCGAGGTCGAGCTGGAGGCGCAGCGGATCGTGGCGAGGCCCGGTCCGGTGCTGGAGCGCTTCCGTGAGTTGCTCACCACCATCCATCGCATGAACACCGAGCGCTATGTCGGCGACAACAAGCTGCACGAGATGGTCGAGATCGCGATGCAGGAGGACTGGGACGTCTGCGTCGCCCATATGGAGTGTATTGCCGGGGTTATCGGCCAGATGGTCGCGCAGGGTGCCGCCTCCGGCGAGTTCGAGGCGCCGGACCTGGAGCTGTCCGCGATGTGCGCCTGCACCGCGATGATGCGCTTCTTCCACCCCCAGATGATCGCCCAGTGCGCCACCAAGCCGGGCCCGACCATCGACCAGATGATCGATTTCGTCATTGCGGGCCTGTCGCCGCGCCACTGACGGGCGGGGAAATCTCTCCTATAAGCAAGCTGACGTAGCCCGGATGGAGCGAAGCGCAATCCGGGATGGTTCAGCGTTGCRCTGGCGGCCCCGGATTACGCTTCGCTCCATCCGGGCTACCAGGATCAGGAAAGACCCGCGGTGACCGACAAAGACCTGTACTTCTACGAGCCCTCCAAGGGCCACGGCCTCAAGCACGATCCGTTCAACGCCATCATCGCGCCGCGGCCGATCGGCTGGATCTCCTCGCGCGATACCAACGGCCACGTCAATCTCGCGCCCTACAGCTTCTTCAACGCGTTTTGCTACGTGCCGCCGATCATCGGCTTCTCCTCCACCAACTGGAAGGACACGGTCGAGAACATGCAACAGACCGGGGAGTTCGTCTGGAATCTGGCGACGATGGACCTCGCCAAGCACATGAACGCGACCGCCGCCCATGTCGCCCCCGAGGTCGATGAGTTCAAGATCGCCGGCCTGACCGCCGTGCCGGGCAAGCTCGTCAACGTGCCGCGCGTCGGTGAAAGCCCGGTCGCCTTCGAGTGCAAGGTCTCCGACATCGTCCGCCTCAAGGGCGCCGACGGCAAGGAGGCCGACGCCTGGCTGACATTGGGCGAAGTCGTCGCCGTCCATATCGACAAGGCCATGATCAAGGACGGCGTCTACCAGACCGCCGCCGCCCACCCGATCGTCCGCGCCGGCCGCCGCGGCGACTATTTCGAGATCAAGCCGGAAAACATGTTCGAGATGGTCCGCCCGGACTAGGCCCCGCCTTCTCCCCACCGTCATTCCGGGGCGCGCCGTCAGGCGCGAACCCGGAATCCATTCATCTTCCGACGCTGCCGCGCGATGGATTCCGGGCTCACGCTTCGCGTGCCCTGGAATGACTGCGTCGAAGTACCCGCGCACCTCCCCGGAACTGCCCCCACGCCCCGGCCGTTATGGCTCCCGGGGCGGCCGCCCGGCCGCGTCAATTCGCTTCTTTTTGCTCGCGAAGTGTTCACTTGCCCCGGCCACTTTCCGCTAAAATGCCGATAACCGCGCCGATGCATGAGGTCAGCCATGAGCTTCCGCCGCGACACCCTGACAAAACCGATCTTCTCCTGGGCGCGCGGCGTGTTGCCGGCGATGTCCGGCACCGAGCGCGAGGCGCTGGAGGCCGGTGACGTCTGGTGGGATGCCGATCTCTTCACCGGCAATCCGGACTGGTCGAAATTGCTCAAGGTGCCGCAGGCGACACTGACCGACGAGGAACAGGCTTTCCTCCATGGCCCGGTCGACGAGCTCTGCGCCATGCTCGACGAGTGGAAGATCTTCTGGGAATGGCGCGACCTGCCGCACGACGTCTGGCACTTCATCAAGCGCGAAAAATTCTTCGGCATGATCATTCCGAAGGAGTTTGGCGGCCTCGGCTTCTCGCCCTACGCGCATTCGGAAGTGGTGCGCAAGATCTCGACCCGCTCGATCGCGGCCGCCGTCACCGTGATGGTGCCGAACTCGCTTGGGCCCGGCGAGCTGTTGATGCGCTTCGGCACCAGGGAGCAGCAGGAGCGCTGGCTGCCGCGGCTGGCCGACGGCCGCGACATTCCCTGCTTCGGCCTGACCAGCCCGGAGGCCGGCTCCGATGCCGCCGCGATGGTCGACGCCGGCATCATCTGCAAGGGTGATTTCGAAGGCCGCGAGGTGTTAGGCCTCAGGCTGAACTGGCACAAGCGCTACATCACGCTCGGTCCCGTTGCGACGCTGCTGGGCCTTGCCTTCAAGGCCTACGATCCCGATCATCTCGTGGGCGATCAGGAGGAGCTCGGTATCAGCGTGGCGCTGATCCCGACCAACCTTCCCGGCGTCGAGATCGGCAAACGCCACCTGCCGTCGATGCAGGTGTTTCAGAACGGCCCGAACTGGGGCCGCGACGTCTTCATTCCGCTCGACTATGTCATCGGCGGCGAAGCACGGCTGGGGCAGGGCTGGAAGATGCTGATGACGGCGCTCGCCGCCGGCCGCGGCATCTCGCTGCCGTCGCTCTCGGCGGCGGGTGCGGCCTATGCCGCGCGCACCACCGGCGCCTATGCCCGGATCCGCGAGCAGTTCGGCATCTCCATCTCGAAATTCGAAGGCGTCGAGGAGCCGCTCGCCCGGATCGTCGCCACCGCCTATCAGCTCGACGCGGCGCGCCGGCTGACCTGTGCCGCACTGAACGCCGGCATCCATCCTGCCGTGATCTCCGGCATCATGAAGCTGCACGCGACCGAGCGGATGCGAACCGCGGTCGACGACGCCATGGACATCCATGGCGGCAAGGCCGTGATCGACGGGCCGCAAAACTATCTCGGCAATCTGCACCGCGCCGTGCCAGTCGGCATCACCGTCGAAGGCGCCAACATCCTGACCCGCAATCTCATCGTGTTCGGGCAGGGTGCCATCCGCGCCCATCCCTATCTGCTCGACGAGATGAACGCGCTCGCCGACACCGATCGCGAGCGAGGGCTGACGGCGTTCGACAAATCGTTCTGGAAGCACGTCGCCCACAGCTATAACACCCTGCTGCGCGCCTTCGGCCGGAGTTGGAGCTTTGGCGCCTTCGCACCGGCGCCCGATGCGGGCGCGGCGACGCCATTCTATCGCCAGCTCTCGCGCTATTCGGCCGCCTTCGCGCTCTGCGCCGACATGGCGCTGCTGACGCTCGGCGGCGCGCTCAAGCGCAAGGAGATGCTGTCGGCGCGCTTCGGCGACATCCTCTCCGAGCTCTATCTGCTCTCGGCCGCTCTGAAGCGCTGGCAGGACGAGGGCCGGCAGAAGGAGGACTTTGCCGCGCTCGAATGGTGCATGGCGAGCGGCTTCCGGACCATCGAGAACCGGCTTGCGGAGATCCTCGCCAATCTGCCCAACCGCTTCGTCGCCGGCCTCCTCAAGCTCGTGGTCCAGCCCTTCGGCGCGCGCGTGCTCGGCCCAAGCGACCGCGTCGTGCATCAGTGTGCGCAGCTCGTGCTTGAGCCGTCGGCCGCGCGCGACCGCCTCACGCCCGATCTTGCTTATGTCGAGGACGACGGCGGCTTTGCCCGGCTGGAGCACGCGTTCAAGCTGGTGGCAGGCACCGACGCGATCGCCAAGCGGATGCGCGCCGCGCATATCGGCAATTGGAAGGACGCCGTGGCCAAGGGCGTGATCACGCAGGCCGAAGGCGAGCAGCTCGCCGCTGCTCATGAAGCAGTCACAAAAGTGATCGAGGTCGACGATTTTGCGCCGGAGGCGCTGTCGCCGATTTACAAGAAAACCGGAGATGTGCATCAGTTCTTCCAGGAACTCGGTGAACAGAGGGCGGCGAGCTGATGGCACGACCGGTTTTCATCGTCGACGGCAGCCGGACGCCGTTTCTGAAGGCGCGCTCGGGGCCCGGGCCGTTCACGCCGGTCGATCTTGCCGTGCAATGCGGCCGGCCGCTGCTGGCGCGCCAGCCGTTTGCGCCCACCGCCTTCGATCAGGTCATCCTCGGCTGCGTCAACGTGATCGCCGACGAAATGAATCCGGCCCGCGTCGCAGCGCTCAGGCTCGGCATGGGCGAGGACATGGTCGCCTTCACCGTGCAGATCAATTGCGGCTCCGGCATGCAGTCGATCGACACCGGCTACCGCTATATCCGGGAAGGTCATGCCGACATGATCCTGGCCGGCGGCACCGAGGCGCTCAGCCACGCGCCGCTGGTCTGGCCGAATTCCGGCGTGCGCTGGTTCGCCGGCCTTGCCACCGCCAAGGGCATCGCCGCGAAGGCCGCCGCGGCCTTCAAATTGCGACCGCGCTATCTCAAGCCGATCATCGGCCTCGAGCGCGGCCTGACCGATCCCGTCACGGATTTGAACATGGGCCAGACCGCCGAGGTCGTCGGCCATCTCTTCGGCATCACCCGCGCGCAGTCCGACGCTTACGCCGCCGAGAGCCATCGCCGGCTCGCGCATGCGCAAGGCGCGGGTTTTCTCAAGGGCGAGGTCGAGACCGCGTTCTCCCGCGACGGAAAATTCTTCGACCATGATGACGGCGTGCGGCCGGACTCGTCTTCCGAGACGCTGGCAAAATTGAAGCCTGTGTTCGAGCGCCCCTGGGGCCAGGTCACCGCCGGCAATTCCTCGCAGATCACCGACGGTGCCTCCTGGGTGATCCTGGCCTCCGACCAGGCGGTCGCAAAACACAAGCTGACGCCGAAGGCCGTCATCGTCGACAGCAACTGGGCCGCGCTTGATCCGAGCATCATGGGGCTTGGTCCGGTGATGTCGGCGACGCCGCTGCTGACGCGCAACAACCTCACCATCGGGGACGTCGAGACCTGGGAGCTGAACGAAGCGTTTGCCACGCAGGTGCTCGGCTGCCTCGCAGCCTGGAACGATGAAAAGTTCTGCCGCGAGATCCTGAAGCTCGATGGCGCGGCCGGCGAAATCGATCGTGACAGGCTCAACGTCGACGGCGGCGCGATCTCGCTCGGCCATCCCGTCGGCACCTCCGGCAACCGCATCGTGCTGCATCTCGTCAACGCGATGAAGCGGCTCGGCACGCGGCGCGGAATTGCCACCGAATGCATCGGCGGCGGGCTCGGCGGCGCCATGCTGATCGAGGCGGTGTGACCATGGATTCGAAGATCATGACCGCGCTTGGCGACCGCGTGCTCACGCTCGGGCCGCAGCCTGTGGCCGACGGCCCGTACAAGCATTTCAAGCTGACGCGCGATGCCGACGGCGTCGCCTGGCTGCTGTTCGACCGCGCCGATTCCAGTGCCAACACGCTCTCGTCGGACGTGATGGAGGAGTTCGATGCCGTGCTCGCGGCGATCGAGACCGAGCGCCCCGCCGGCCTCGTGATCCGCTCGGCCAAACCCTCCGGCTTCATCGCGGGAGCCGACGTCAACGAATTCCGTGGCGCCAGCGATCCCGGCATGGTCGAGACACGGATCCGCGCCGCGCATGCGGTGGTCGACCATCTGGAAGCCTTGAGGTTGCCGACGGTCGCGGTCATCCACGGCTTCTGCCTCGGCGGCGGGCTCGAGGTTGCGCAGGCCTGCCAGTCGCGCATCGCCATCGACGGCGCGCGCTTCGGCTTCCCCGAGGTGATGCTGGGCCTGCATCCCGGCCTCGGTGGTACCGCGCGCTTCACCGCGCTGGTCAATCCGACCCAGTCGATGGCCCTGATGCTGACCGGCCGCACCATCGATGCGCGCCGCGCCAGATCACTCGGGCTGGTCGACACCGTGACGCAGGAGCGTCACGTCCAGAACGCGGTGAAGGACGCGCTGTTCGGCCGGCTCAAGCGGGCGCGGCCGGGCCTTCTGACCCGGGCGGCGAATTTCGGACCGGTGCGCGGGCTTCTGGCCAAGCGCATGCGCTCGGAGGCGGCGAAGGCCGCATCGCGCGAGCACTATCCGGCGCCTTACGCGCTGATCGATCTCTGGGAGACCCATGGTGGCCGCAAGGCCGCGATGCTGACGGCGGAGCAGGCGTCCTTCGCCAAGCTGATGGTGACGCCGACGGCGCAGAACCTGATCCGCGTGTTCTTCCTGCGCGAGCAGATGAAGAAGGCGGCCGGCTCCGGCAGCACGGTGAAGCATGTCCACGTCATTGGCGCCGGCGCCATGGGCGGCGACATCGCCGCCTGGTGCGCGGGGCAGGGTGTGCGCGTCTCGCTCGCCGACATGAAAGCGGAGCCGATCGCGGGCGCGGTGAAGCGCGCGGCCGAGCTTTACGGCAAGATCATCCGCAAGCCGACCGAGGTGCGCGACGCGCTCGATCGCCTCATCCCCGACATGGACGGTGAAGGCGTTCGCAACGCCGACCTGATCATCGAGGCGGTGCCGGAAAAGCTCGAGCTGAAGCAGAAAATCTATGCCGGTCTCGAGCCGAAGATGAAGCCGGGCGCGATTCTGGCGACCAACACCTCGAGCATTCCGCTCCAGGATTTGCGCAACGGTCTGGCGCGCCCGGAGCGGCTGGTCGGCCTGCATTTCTTCAATCCGGTGTCGCGGCTGCAACTGGTCGAGGTCGTCAGCCATGACGGCAACGATGCGCAGGTTCTGAAAGAGGCGCTCGCCTTCGTCGGCGCGATCGACCGCCTGCCGCTGAAGGTCGAGAGCTCGCCCGGTTTCCTCGTCAACCGCGCGCTGACGCCCTACATGCTGGAAGCGATGGTGATGCTGGACGAGAAGACCGATCCGCGCCTGATCGACGCGGCGGCCGAGCAGTTCGGCATGCCGATGGGGCCGATCGAGCTTGCCGACCAGGTCGGGCTCGACATCTGCCTCGACGTCGGCGACATGCTGCGCACCAAATTCGGCGATCTCTTGCCGCCGACGCCGGCCTGGTTGCGCGAGAAGGTTGCGAAGGGCGAGCTCGGCCGCAAGAGCGGCAAGGGCTTTTACGTCTGGCGCGACGGCAAGGCGGAGAAGGCGCCGTTGCCCGAGACCGGCCCGCGCGTGACCGACCAGATGATCGACCGGCTGGTGCTGCCGATGTCCAACGTCTGCGTTGCCGCTCTTCGCGAGGGCATCGTCGACGATGCCGACATGGTTGACGGCGCCATGATCTTCGGCACCGGTTACGCGCCGTTCCGTGGCGGGCCGCTGAATTATGCGCGCACACGCGGCGTGGAGAACGTTGTATCCACCTTGCGCGCGCTGGCCGAGCGATTCGGCGGACGCTTTGCGCCCGATCCGGGCTGGGACAGTTTCAAGTGAGAGACGTATGAACGAACACAGGAGCACCGAGCCGAGCGGCGATCTCTGCATCCGCACGCTGGCGATGCCGGCCGACACCAACGCCAACGGCGACATCTTCGGCGGCTGGCTGCTGAGCCAGATGGATGTCGGCGGCGGCGTGTTCGCCTCGAAAGTCGCGAAGTCGCGCACCGTGACGGTCGCGATCGAGGCGATGAATTTTCGCAAAGCCGTCTATGTCGGCGATCTCGTCTCGGTTTACGCCAATCTCGTGCGTGTCGGGCGCACCTCGCTGACCGTGCATCTCGAAGCCTGGGCGCTGCGGCGCAGGGAAGCGCATCCGTTCCTCGTCACCGACGGCAACTTCACCTATGTCTCGATCGACGATCACGGCCGTCCGCAGCCGATCAGCCAGGCCGACACACCGATCGCGACCTAACCGCGCGCACTGCACCGCAAGCGCGACAGATGGCCCGTTCCTGCGTCGCGTCTTCGCCAAGAACAAGTCATAAAACGGATGAGGTCCCGGCGTACTCAATTGGGTGTCGATTCGGGGTGGAAACGGCCTCAAATGCCCAGGAACCTTTGGGCAGCAGTGTCGTTATTTGCCCGCACTTGAGGAATCCACGGGCCATGCCGGACAGCTACATCATCGAAGTCGATTCGCAGACCGCAGGTATCGTCGTTCGTTCCCAAGGAGGCTACTGCTTCTTCGCCTCATCCCACCGCTTCAACCGCCTCGAAGGCCAGATCTTCCGCAACGCGCGCGAAGCCGAGCGCGCTGCGCGCAAACTGGTTAACGGTGATGTGAAGGAGGCGGCATAATTTTCCGCCTGCCGTTCCGGGCCGCGCAAAGCGCAGGTCGGAATTTTTTGCAGCCTTCCCTTCTCCCCTTGTGGGAGAAGGTGGCGCGAAGCGCCGGATGAGGGGTTGTTTCAGCGAATTCAACTGTGAGAGATCCGCTCGCGGAGAAAGACCCCTCACCCGTCTCGCCGCTGCGCGGCGAGCCACCCTCTCCCACGAGGGGAGAGGGGAAGAGCCGTCATCACAGCTTCGTCGCGGCGCGCGACAAGAGCTTCCAGTCGTCGCCCTGCTTCTGCCAGTTCATCAGGATGTGAAGGTTGGTCGGCACTTTTTTCCCATCGGCCGCCATCTCCTGTTCCGCCATCCAGTGGAAGCGTACGATCGCGGTGGGGCCGACGACCTTGATTGTCGGGTCCTTGTACTCGATCGACAGGAATTTTGATTTGCCGTCGGTGGCGTTGGTGACGAACGTCGCCTTGTCTTCGACCTTGCCGTTGGAATGGCTATAGCTAACCTCGTCGGCGCAGAGTGCGCCGAGAGCTTTCGGGTCGGCCGCAATCTGGGCGAGGCGGAAAGCCTCGACCTTCTTCGCCACGGCCTCTTCATCCGCCGAGGCAGCCAGTGCCGGGGCTGCGAGCGCAAGTGCCGAGACTGCAAGAGTCGAGAGAGCCAGGCCTGAGATAGACAAGTCGCGTCGGTTGATCATCGTTTCCTCCTTTTTGATCTTGTGCCGAGTGTTGCAGCCGCGCGCGACTTTGTCGAGTGTCACCTCGCCGTCATGCGCATGCGTCATTGCGCGATCGCGGCCGTATTGATACGTCTTTCGCATCGATGCATCGCGCTTTTGGGAAAGTACGGAAATGATTGAGGCGATCGGCAGGGAGATGAGCAGGGCGTTGCTGTTCGATATCGACGGCACGCTTGCCAACACCGACCCGCTGCACCTGAAGGCGTTCAACGCGGTGCTCGGTCCTCGCGGCCATGTCTTCGATCACGCGCGCTTCTCGAGGGAGCTGCAAGGTTTCGCCAATGTCTCGATCGGCGAGCGTTTTCTGCCCGACGAGGCACCGGAACGGCGCGCCTTGATCCTCGATGAGAAGGAGGAAGTCTTCCGCGCGCTGGTGGCCGGGCAGATCGAGCCGCTGCCGGGCCTGATGTCGCTGCTCGACCGGGCGGACGCGGCCGGCATTCCCATGGTCGCCGTGACCAACGCGCCGCGCCTCAACGCGGAGCTGCTGCTCTCCGGCCTCGGCATCACGCACCGCTTCAAGGCGATCGTGATCGGCGACGAGCTGCCGCACGGCAAGCCGCACCCGCTGCCCTATCAGGAAGGGCTGCGCTGCGTCGGCGCGAGGCCGGAAAGCTCGGTCGCATTCGAGGACTCCCGCACCGGCGTGCAATCGGCCACAGCGGCCGGTATTCCGACCATCGGGATCCGCACCAGCCTTGGCCATGCCGACCTCGTCGCCGCCGGCGCGATCGCGTCCGCGACTGCCTTCGACGATCCGGACCTGCTCGCGCGCCTTGCCGCCGCCATGACTTGGTAAGACATGACTTGGTAACAAATGGCGTGGTGAGGCGGCTCGCCCGTTAACCCCTGATCGGCTCCTGCATTGACCGATCGCGCGAACCGCCGCACCATGCGGCTGTCTGATGTGAGGCTCCCGCCGTGACCGGATTGACCCATCGCCAAGCCGAAATCCTCAACATCGCGCGCGCCTCGGGCCGCGTCATGGTCGAAGAGCTCGCGCGCCGCTTCGAGGTCTCGGCGCAGACCATCCGCAAGGATCTCAACGATCTCTGCGAACGCCGCTCGCTGACCCGCATCCATGGCGGCGCCATCATCGCCTCCGGCGTGGAAAACCTCGCCTATGAGGCGCGCCGCTTCGTCGCCGCCGACGAGAAGAAGGCGATTGGGGCGGCGGCCGCCTCGCTGATCCCGAACGGCTGCTCGCTGTTCATCAATATCGGCACCACGACGGAGGAGGTCGCCAGCGCACTGACCTCGCACGAGGACCTGCTCGTCATCACCAACAATCTCAACGTCGCCATGCTGCTCTACCGCCATCCCCGCATCGAGGTGGTGGTCGCCGGCGGCACGGTGCGGCGTGCCGACGGCGCCGTGGTCGGCTCGACCGCGACGCAGCTGATCGGCCAGTTCAAGGTCGACTACGCCATCATCGGCGCGTCCGCGATCGACGAGGAGGGCGCGCTGCTCGATTTCGACTATCGCGAGGTGCAGGTGGCCCAGGCMATCATCGCCAACGCCCGCAGCGTCATGCTGGTGGCGGATTCGACCAAGCTTCGGCGCAGCGCCCCGGTGCGCATCGCCCATATCAGCCAGATCCAGACCTTCGTGACCGACCAGGAACTGCCCGAGCGCCTCGCCACGATCTGCCACAGCAAGGGCATCGAGGTGGTCGAGGCGATGCCGAAGGCGGCGGATATCGATGACTCTCAGGCCGAGGTGCAGGACCCCGCGCCCGAAGCCGCGCCTGTGGTCAGGCTGCGATAGCGGCCTCTTACCCTCCCCTGGAGGGGGAGGGTCGATCGCGCGTAGCGCGAGCGGGGTGGGGTGACAGTCCCTCCACCCTGAACACTGCCCGTTTGGAGAGATCACCCCACCCCGGCGCTTCGCGCCGACCCTCCCCTCCAGGGGAGGGTGGCACCGCTGCTGCCTATTCCTTCACCACCCTGCCCACAGAAAAAGTTCCGCTTTCGCTTCTCTTCGCCTCTCTTTCATCTTGCTTTCGCTTTTCGGTGTGATCTAATCAAAAACGAAAGTAGTCGCTCGATGGAACGAGCGGTCGCCGGGGGATGCGTCTGTTGGAGCGTATTTTCGACCTCGCCATTATCGGAGGCGGTGTTAACGGCTGCGGCATCGCGCGCGACGCGGTGGGCCGTGGCAACACGGTTTTCCTGTGCGAAATGAACGATCTGGCGAGCGGGACGTCGTCCTGGTCGACCAAGCTCGTGCACGGCGGCCTGCGTTATCTCGAATATTACGAGTTCCGCCTGGTCCGCGAGGCGCTGATCGAGCGCGAAATCCTCTGGGGCATCGCGCCCCACATCATCCGCCCGCTGCGTTTCGTTTTGCCGCATCATGCGGGCCYGCGCCCGGCCTGGCTGCTGCGCCTCGGCCTGTTCCTCTATGATCACATCGGTGGCCGTCATCTGCTGCCGGCGACCCGTTCGGTCGACCTTCGGCGTGACGAGGTCGGCCGCCCGCTGATCCCGAATCGCTATACCCGCGCGTTCGAATATTCCGACTGCTTCGTCGATGACGCCCGCCTCGTCGTGCTCAACGCGCGCGACGCCGCCGACAAGGGCGCCGAGATCCGCACCCGCACCCGCGCCTCCGAGATCCGCCAGGCCGACGGCATCTGGACCGTGAGCATGGTCGACACGCTGACCGGTGCGCGCTCGCAGGTCCAGGCCCGCGCGCTGGTCAATGCCGGCGGGCCCTGGGTCGAGGACGTGCTCGGCCGCGGCGCCGGCATCAATGCCAAGGCCAAGGTGCGCCTGGTGCAGGGGTCGCACATCGTGGTCAAGAAGCTCTACGACCATGACCGCGCCTACATGTTCCAGAACGCCGACGGCCGCATCATCTTCGTCATTCCCTATCAGGATGATTTCACATTGATCGGCACCACCGACCGCGACTATGACGGCGATCCCGCCAAGGTGAAGGCGACGGCCGAGGAGATCCAGTATCTCTGCACCGCTGCCAGCGAATATTTGGCCAAGCCGGTCACGCCCGGCGACGTGGTCTGGACCTATTCCGGCGTCCGTCCGCTCTATGACGACGGCGCCAACGAAGCCAAGGCCGCGACCCGCGACTATGTGTTCGAACTCGACATGCCCGGCGGTGCGCCGCTGCTGTCGATCTATGGCGGCAAGATCACGACTTATCGCCGCCTCGCCGAAGAGGCGCTGGAACGGCTCGCGCCCCATCTTCGCAGTGCGAAAGCGCGCGAGGGCTGGACCGGCAAATGGCCGCTGCCCGGCGGCGACATGGGTGTGTCCGATGTCGACGGCCTGATCGCCGAGCTGCAGCGCGGCTATCCCTTCCTCAGTCACGAGCACGCGCGGCGTCTGGCGCGCGCCTATGGCACGCGTGCCATCAAGCTGCTCGGCGATGCGAAATCGGCGGCCGATCTCGGCCAGTCCTTCGGCGCCACGCTGACCGAGCGCGAGGTCCGCTACCTCATGGCCAATGAATGGGCGGTGACGGCCGAGGACATCGTCTGGCGCCGCTCCAAGCTCGGCCTGCGACTATCTGCCGACGAGATCGCGGCGCTTGACGACTGGATCAGGACCCACGCTTTGCCGCAAAGTCCCCTGCTGGAAGCGGGAGGACGCCCATGACCGTGACACTCGATCACGTGACCCGGACCGTCGACGGGATCCCGCACATCCGCGACGTCTCGCTGACGCTCGAGAGCGGCACGCTCAACGTGCTGCTCGGGCCGACGCTGTCGGGCAAGACCTCGATCATGCGGCTGCTCGCCGGCCTCGACAAGCCGACCACGGGCAAGGTGCTGGTCAACGGCAAGGACGTCACCGGCGTCGACGTGCGCCAGCGTTCGGTCGCGATGGTCTATCAGCAGTTCATCAACTATCCCTCGTTCACGGTCTATGAGAACATTGCCTCGCCCCTGCGCGTGCAGGGCAAGCCGCGCGACGAGATCGAGAAGCGTGTCGCGGAGGCAGCGCGGCTGCTCAGGCTCGAGCCGTTCCTGAAGCGCACGCCGCTGCAGCTCTCCGGCGGCCAGCAGCAGCGCACGGCGATGGCGCGTGCGCTGGTGAAGGGCGCCGATCTCGTGCTGCTCGACGAGCCGCTCGCCAATCTCGACTACAAGCTCCGCGAGGAGCTGCGCACCGAGCTGCCGCGCATCTTCGAGGCCTCGGGCGCGATCTTCGTCTATGCCACCACCGAGCCGACCGAAGCCCTGCTGCTCGGCGGCAACACGGTGTGCATGTGGGAGGGGCAAGCGCTCCAGATCGGCGAGACGCCCAACGTCTACCGCCGTCCGCAGACCCTGCGGGTCGCCCAGGTATTCTCCGATCCGCCGCTCAACCTCGTCGGCATCGAGAAGAAGAACGGTTCCGTGCAATATGCAGGAGGCATCGCCGCGCCGGCGTCCGGTCTCTATTCCTCTCTCGCCGACGGCGCCTATCGCGTCGGATTTCGCGCGCATCAGCTTGCCCTCGCCAATGGCGAGACTGACCGCCATGCCTTCCATGCCACGGTGACGGTGACCGAGATCACCGGTTCGGAGAGTTTCGTGCATCTGACCCGCGACGGATCGAACTGGGTGGCGGTGTTACACGGCGTGCACGAGTTCGAGCCCGGCCAGACCATCGATGCCGTGCTCGATCCCAACGACGTCTTCGTCTTTGACGCGGCCGACCGTCTGGTCGCCGCGCCTGGCTCATGAGGGAGATGCGTCATGGCCCGCATTGACCTCGTCGATCTCGCCCATTCCTACGGCGGCAATGATGCGCCGCAGGAAAGCTTTGCACTGAAGCCGGTGACCATGACCTGGCGGCAGGGCGGCGCCTATGCGCTGCTCGGGCCGTCCGGCTGCGGCAAGACCACGCTGCTCAACGTCATCTCCGGCATCATCACGCCGTCGCGCGGGAAGATCATGTTCGACGGCCAGGACATCACACCGCTGTCAACCCAGAAGCGCAACATCGCCCAGGTGTTCCAGTTTCCGGTGATCTACGACACCATGACGGTGGGGCAGAACCTGGCGTTCCCGCTGAAGAATCGCGGCGTGCCGAAGGCCGAGATCGACAAGCGCGTCGCCGAGATCGGCCGCCTGCTCGACCTTGAGCCCTATCTCAATCGCAAGGCGACGCGCCTCACGGCGGATGCCAAGCAAAAAATCTCGCTCGGCCGCGGCCTGGTGCGTTCCGACGTCGCCGCCGTGCTGTTCGACGAGCCGCTGACGGTGATCGATCCCGAGCTGAAATGGCAGCTTCGCTCGAAGCTGAAGGCGCTGCATCGCGAGCTCGACCTCACGATGATCTACGTCACCCACGACCAGACCGAGGCGCGGACCTTCGCCGACACCGTTGTCGTCATGCATGACGGACGCGTGGTGCAGAGC
>NZ_JBFULT010000113.1:0-15128 GCF_054049755.1 Bradyrhizobium sp. P5_C11_2 | reverse complement strand
GGCGAACTATGTCGCGCTGTATAATGACCCGATCTTCGCGCGTGCCGCGGTCAACACGCTGATCTTCCTGGTCATCGGCATCAACATCAAGATGCTGATCGCGCTGTTCCTGTCCGGCTTCTTCGCGCAGCAGCGCACCTGGATCAAATGGCTCTCGGTGATCTTCATCCTGCCCTGGGCGGTGCCGTCGATCCCGACCATCCTGTCGGTGCGCTTCATGCTCAATCCCGAATGGGGCGTGATCAACCACTTGATCTTCTCCTTCACCGGCGATGACGGCCCGAACTGGCTGAACGACCCGACCGTGGCACTCACCATGGCGATCGGCGTGCACATCTGGAAGTCGCTGCCGTTCTGGACGCTGATCCTGATCACCGGCCGCCTCGCGATCTCCCACGATCTGTTCGAAGCCGCCGAGGTCGATGGCGCGAGCTGGTGGCAGAAATTCCGCTACATCACGTGGCCGTCGATGCAGACCCTCTATATCACCTGCACGCTGCTCTCGATGATCTGGACGCTCGGGGACTTCAACAGCGTCTATCTGCTGACCGGCGGGGGACCCGCCGACCTCACGCACGTGCTGGCGACGCTCGGCATCCGCTATCTCCGGCTCGACCAGCTCTCGCTCGCGATGGCCTCCATCGTCTGCGCGATGCCGTTCGTCCTGCCGCTCGTGTACTTCATGATGAAACGGTTGTCGCGATGAAGCTTCCCGGCGTAAGTGAATTTTCCTGGCGCGACGTCGCGACCGAAGCGCGGCTGCTGCTGATCGGCATTCCCGTCTTCATCTGGACGATGGTGCCGATCTATCACATGTTCCTGTTCGCGATCTCTCCGAAGGAGGACGCGTTCTCCGGCAAGCTGTGGCCGGACCATCCTACGCTGCACAACTTCGAGATCGTGTTCAAGCAGCAGCACTATTTCCTGCGCGACTTCTACATTCAGTTCTGGAATTCGCTGGTGATCGCCGCCTCGGTCGGTGTGCTGACGCTGTTCATCGCCACCGCGGCGGCATTCTCGATCTCGCGGCTGCGCGTGCCCGGCGGACGCATCGTGATGAACCTGGCGCTCTTCACCTATTTCATCCCCGCGGCGTTCCTCGCCGTGCCGATGTACCGCACCATGGGCAATTACGGCCTGCTCAACAATCACTGGGCGCTGATCCTCGCCATGGTCACGATCGCTTCGCCCTATGCGATCTGGGTGCTGAAGCAGGCCTCCGACAAGCTGCCGGTCGAGCTCGACGAGGCCGCCGTGATGGACGGCGCCACCACGCTCCAGATCTTCCGCCTGGTCTACCTGCCGCTGATGATGCCTTCGCTGGTCGCGATCGGCACCTATGCGGTGCTGCTCGCCTGGAACGAATATCTCTACGCCTTCCTGCTGCTCTCGAACGACCGCGAGATCACGCTCCCCGTGGCGCTCGGCAACTTCCTCGCCGCCGACGATTCACCCTGGGAGCTGCTGATGACGACCGGTTTCATCTACGCGCTGCCGCCGGCCGCGATCTACTACGCCTTCCGCCGCTACATGGTGGGCGGGCTCACGGCGGGTGCGGTGAAGTCGTGACGCAATAGGACGGATCGGGACGCCGCAAGCAGGGCGTACGAGCGGCAACGTGGACAATTGCGGGTTGTCCGCGCCTGCTCTAACTTCGAGCCCTGTCAAGGGCTCGTCATCATGCGCGGCAACGACGCGATCCATCTCGGCCTGATGCTGCTGGCGCTCGCGGCGGCCTATCTGGTGCCGTTCGAGCTGCTGCTGCTGGCCTATGTCGTGCTCGGCCCGGCGCATTATTTCACCGAGATCTCGTGGCTGCACGACCGCAGCTACTATCTGCCTCACCGCGGGATTGCCGCTGTCCTGGCGATCGTCGCCGTGGTCGCGGCCCTGATCGACAACGCGTCGTGGTTCGGCTTTGCGATGTGGGGCGCGCTGGTCGTCTGCGCCATGCTGGCGGCGACCGTCTCGACGATCGAGAGCATGCTGCTGTTCATGGTCGCGATCGCATTGTCCGCGATCATGTATTCGAGCGGGTCGTCACTCGCCGTCATCGGCATCCTGATCCCGACCCTGATCCACGTCTCGCTGTTCACGCTGATCTTCATGGTGCTCGGCGCTCACAGGTCGGGCAGTCGCGTCCAGGCCGCGCTGGTGGTGGTCTACCTCGTCGCAATCGCCACGATCCTGCTGCTGCCGCCGACCGCCGAAATCCGGATCTCGAGCTTTGCCCGCGTCGGGCAGGACTATTTCGGCAATGTCGGCCCGGCCCTGGGCCGGCTGTTCGGGATGCCCGGCCTCGTGCTCGACACCAGGCTGACCAGCCTGCTCGCCTTCGTCTACACCTATCACTACCTCAACTGGTTCATCAAAGCCGACGTGATCCGCTGGACCGCGGTGCCGAAGGCGCGGCTCGCGGCGATGGCCGCCGCCAGCGCCGCATCCACCGCGCTGTACTTCTACGACTACGCGTTCGGCTTCACCTTCCTGCTGGCGCTGAGCCTGATCCACATCCTGCTGGAGTTTCCGCTCGACAGCCTGGCGCTGCGGCAACTCGGATCCGCTGTCCAGGGCGCAGTGCGCGCGCGATACGCGGGCCCCGTTGCGGCCGCCGCGACGCGGTCGCGTTCGGCAAAAGCCCCGAAACGAGCGCCCCGGTCGCGCTGATCATCCCGCCTTGCGCACGGTCTGCAGAAACTCTGCAACATCTTTCTTGAGCGCGCGTGCCTGACCCTGCAATGCCGAGGCGGCCGTCAGTGCGGCTTCAGCGCCGGCATCGGTCTCGCCGGCCACGGTGCGGACGGCGCCGATCTGGTCGGTCACGGCCGCTGTGCCGTTCGCGGCCTGCTCGACATTGCGCGCGATCTCGCTGGTTGCCGCCCCCTGCTCCTCGACGGCTGAGGCAATCGTCGTCGCGATCTCCGTCATCTCGGCGATGGTTCTGCCGATCTGGCCGATCGCAGCGACGGACTGTCCGGTCGAGCCCTGGATCTCGGCGACGAGGCCTGCGATCTCCTCGGTGGCGCGCGCGGTCTGGGTTGCAAGGCTCTTTACTTCGTTGGCGACCACGGCAAAGCCCTTGCCGGCATCGCCGGCCCGCGCCGACTCGATCGTGGCATTGAGCGCCAGGAGGTTGGGCTGGCTCGCGATCGCCTGGATCAGTTGGACCACCGTACCGATCCGCTCGGCTGAATCCGACAGCGCGCGCATCAGCGCCTCGGTACGCGACGCTTCGCCCTTCGCCTGATCCGACACCGATACGGAGCGCGAGACCTGGCTCGAAATCTCCTTGATCGAGGCGGCGAGCTGATGCGTCGCGGCCGCAACGGTCTGCACATTCGAGGACGCCTGGGCCGATGTCGCGGCGACCTGCTCGGCAAGCGAGCGACCGCGCTCGGCGATACGGGCGAGACTTCCGGCGCTCTGTCCCATCTCCTCGGCACGGCTTGAGACGCCGCCAATGACGCCCTCCATACCGCGATCGAAGCGGTCGGCAAGCTGAGCCATCATCGACGCACGTTCTGTCTCGGCTGCGGCACGCTGCGCGGCAGCGTCCTGCTCCATGCGCCGGACGGTCTGCGCGCTCTGGCGGAACACCTCGACCGCTCCGGCCATATGACCAATTTCGTCGCCACGCTCGCCGCCCGGGATCGCCTCATCGAGCTCACCCGCCGCAAGGCTCTGCATGCGCAAGGTCATCTGGCCGATTGGACGCGACACGCTGCGTCCGATCAGCCAGGCCAGCAACGCGCCCAGGACGAGCGCGAACGCGGCCACCGTGAACACGAGATTGCGGGTTTGATCGACCGATCCAGCCGTCAGCCGGCTCTGCTCGGTGCGCATCGCGCCGAGGGCCCGGCTGATCTCGGCCGCCTTGGCGTCGATCGCGCTGCTGGATTTGACGAGATCGGCCTGCGCCTTGCGCAGCTCGCCGATCGCGGCAGCAAGCTCCGTCAGCGTTGTCGATTGATCAGCAAGCACCTTCTTCAGGGCCGCGATCAGATTCTTCAATCGCGACGCCTCGACATCGGCGATCTCCGCCTCACTATCGGCCACCGCGGCCAGCGCATAGCCGATCGTCAGCCCGGCATCGTCGGCGTCGACCTGGGCCTGGGTGATGGTGAAGCGCAGCATCGAAACACGTATCGCATCCACCGTGCCGGCCAGGCGCAGCGGCTGGAGCAGACGGTCGGGCTGGTTGGCGAGCGTCACATTGATCGCACCGACGGCGAGGCCCGCCGAGGCGCCGAGCGCCTCGCTCTTGGTGCTCGCGTTGCGCAGACGATCGACGGCGGCGGCGACCGCCGTGAAGGATTTTCGATAGGTACCGAGCGCGTCCACCAGCGCGCTCCGGCCGGCGGCAATCGCAGGAAGGCGGGCGAATTGCTGGTCGACCTGATCGAAGGTCTGGCCAAAGCCGTCGATCGCCTTCATGGCGCTATCGCGGTCGCCCAGATTGCGCGTCCGGATGAATTTCTCGACGGTGACGTTCGACGAGAGTAGCGCGGCATGCACCCTCGCCATGCCGGCATCACCATCCGCACTGGTGACGAGCTCTCCGACGGTGCCGCCGATCTCGGACAGTCGCAGGACGGCGAGCAGGGCCAGCACGCAGAGGAAACCCAGGACCAGCGCGAAGCCGCCGAAGATGCGCGGGCGGATACCGATGCGCGACAGGAGCAATGACAGGTTCATGATGTTTCCCGGAGAATTACGGCGTAGCCCGGATCCGGGCGAGCAGATCCTTGCCGAAGCGCTTCTCGAATTCGGGTTCCAGGGGCTTCACGGCATCGATGAAGGGCTGGCGATCGACCTTCTCGATGATCYCCATGCCGCCCTTGCGCAGCTCCTCCAGCTTCTTCGTCTCCTCCGCGACGCCACTCTGCCAGGTCGCCTCCGCACCGGCCTTGGCTGCGGCGATGATGGCGGCCTGGTCGGCGGGCTTCAGGGCCTGGAACACGTCGCGATTGGCGACGAAGGCGATCGGCGCGAAGAAATGCCCTGTCAGGCTCGCATATTTCTGCACTTCCTCGAGATGGCTGGCGGCGATCGTCATGACCGGGTTCTCCTGCCCGTCGATGCGGCCGTCCTTCAGCGCGGAATACACCAGCGTGAACTCCATCGGCACGACCTCGGCGCCCAGCGCCTTGAAGGTCATCTGATAAACCTCGTTCGGCAGGACGCGGATCTTCAACCCTTTGAGGTCTGAGGGCGAATGAA
The DNA here is from genome assembly GCF_054049755.1 of Bradyrhizobium sp. P5_C11_2. Classification (NCBI taxonomy): domain Bacteria; kingdom Pseudomonadati; phylum Pseudomonadota; class Alphaproteobacteria; order Hyphomicrobiales; family Nitrobacteraceae; genus Bradyrhizobium; species Bradyrhizobium sp. P5_C11_2. Next base: position 9,908 of record NZ_JBFULT010000113.1, on the reverse strand, counting down.
TCGGCCGTTTCGAATTGGTGACGTTGCGAAAGCCCTGCTTGCCGATCGCGAGCAGCACCAACCCCTTGTCGGCGAAATGCTTGGCGAACAGGGCGCCAACCGGCCCATCCGCAACCGCCTTGGCTTGCGCGGCATCGCGGAACAGGAACGGCACGTCGAAGACGCCGAATTCCGGAACGGCGGAGCTGACCACCGAGCCCGACAGAGTCGCCATGTCGACCACACCACTGCGCATGGCGGCAAGGATCGCCGTCTCACTGCCCATCGCGTTGCCGGCGCGTTCATCGAGGATGATACGACCCTGTGCGATCTCAGCGAGCTTGCGGCGAAATTGGTCAGAGCCAATCTGCTGCGGCGACTGCGGCGAACCGTTGTACACCAGCGACACCATCTGCGTCGCGCCAGCCGACGGCCGAACGGCCAGACAGAACAACGCCAGGACAGTGCTGGCCACACCAATATAAAGCCGCCTCATCGTCCCTCTTCCCCAAGCGGCGCGACGATAACGAGATAAGCTATATGAATTGTTAACCTAGATTCCAGCGGTGCCCAAGCACCGCACACGGCGCGTCGGACGACTACAACGGCGCCGCGCTCTCGCCCTGCGAGCTCGACAGTTTCGAGGCGAGCGAGGCGATGACGATGACGACCGCGATCAAAGCGATCACCAGCGTGCAGATCGCGTTGATCTCGGGCTTCACGCCCAGCCGCACCTCGGAATAGATCCGGATCGGCAAGGTCGCCGAGCCGGGGCCGGTGGTGAAGCTCGCGATCACGAGGTCATCGAGCGACAGCGTGAAAGCCAGCATCCAGCCCGCGACGATTGCGGGTGCGATTAGCGGCAGCGTGACGGCCACGAAGGCGCGGACGGGATCGCAGCCGAGGTCCATCGCCGCCTCCTCCAGCGACCGGTCGAGCGAGCCCAGGCGCGACTGCACCACAACAGCGACGAAGCACATCGTCAGCGTGGTGTGGGCGATCGTCACCGTCCAGAAGCCGCGCTCGGCGTTCAGCGCCACGAACAGCAGCAGCAGCGACAATCCGGTGATCACCTCCGGCATCACCAGGGGCGCATAGAGCATGCCGGAGAACAGCGTGCGGCCGCGAAAGCGCTCGCCGCGCGATAGCGCGACGGCCGCCAGCGTGCCGAGCAGCGTGGCGATGCTCGCGGAGGAGACGGCGACCTTGAGGCTCATCCAGGCCGCCTCGATCATGGCGCGGTCGTTGAAGAACTCGTGATACCAGCGCAGCGACCAGCCGCCCCACACCGTCACCAGCCGCGAGGCGTTGAAGGAATAGATGACGAGAATGAGGATCGGCAGATAGAGGAACGCCAGCCCCAGCGCCAGCGAGGCGATGTTGAAGCGGGACAGGCGGGAGAGCTTGCGCATCGCCTCAGCGCCCCTGTTCCAGTTGCCGCTTCTGCAGCCGTTCGTACAGCAACAGCGGCACCAGCAGCACCACAAGGAGAATGATCGCCGCAGCGGAGGCGACCGGCCAGTCCTTGTTGGTGAAGAATTCGAGCCACAGGGTCTGGCCGATCATCAGCGAATTTGAACCGGCCAAAAGGTCCGGAATGACGAACTCGCCGACAATGGGAATGAAGCAGAGCAGCACGCCCGCGCCGACGCCGGGCAGCGACAACGGGAAAGTCACGAGCCAGAACACCTGCCATGGCGGCGCGCCGAGGTCGGAGGCGGCCTCTTCCAGCGCCGGCTCCATCTTGGCGAGCGTGGCATAGAGCGGCAGGATCATGAACGGCAGATAGGAATAGACGATGCCGATATACATCGCGCTGTCGGTGGAGAGCCACACCACCGGCTGGCTGACCAGATGCAGCGCCAGCAGGATCTGATTGAGCAGGCCGTCGTGCTGGAGGATGTTGATCCAGGCGTAGATCCGGATCAGGAACGAGGTCCAGAACGGCACGATCACCAGCACCATCGCCACCGCCTGCCAACGCTTTGGCAGCCGCGCCATGCCATAGGCGATGGGATAGCCGATCAGGAGCAACAGCGCGGTCGCGGTGACCGCGACGGTGAGGCTGCGCACATAGGCGAACACATAGATGTCGTCGGAGACGAGCAGCTTGAAATTGTCGATCGACAGCGCGGTGAAGGAAGCCTTGAGCGACACCCATCCCGCGGCCAGGTCGAACACCGGCTCGTAGGGCGGCTGCGCGATCGCCGTCTGCGACAGGCTGATCTTCAGCACGAAGCCGAACGGCACCAGGAAGAGCAGCACCATCCAGACATAGGGCGCGATCGCGGCGAAGCGCGCCGGTCGCGCGAAGATGCGGCGCGAACTCATGGCGGCAGCACCACGCAATCGTCGGGCGTGAACCAGGCCACGACGTGCTGGTTCAGGCTATAGGCGTCGACGTCGAGGCGCGCGCTGTTGGCCACGGAGGCCTGCACCATCCCGCCGGTATCGAGCTTCACCTTGTAGGTGGTGGTGCCGCCGAGATAGCAGATGTCCGCGACCACGCCGTCCAGCCGGTTGATTGCCGTCTCGCGACCGGCCTCGCTCACCGGGCCGCGGCGCGACAGCTTGACCTTCTCGGGACGGATCGCGACCGACAATTTTCCCGCGCCGACCGGCTCGCGCGGCTCGGCCACCACCAGCGTACCCGCATCACGCGTGCCGATGACCAGACGATGGCCGTCGCGCAATCTGGACTCGGCGTCGAACAGATTGATGTCGCCGACGAACTCCGCGATCCAGCGCGAGCGCGGCGCTTCATAGAGTTCGCGGGGGCCAGCGACCTGGGCGAGCTTGCYGGCCTTCATCACCCCGATCCGGCTCGCCATCGTCATCGCCTCTTCCTGATCGTGGGTGACGATGATGAAGGTCATGCCGAGCCGGCGCTGCAGCTCCATCAGCTCGCCTTGCGTGCTTTCGCGCAACTTCTTGTCGAGGGCCGCGAGCGGCTCGTCGAGCAGCAGAAGTTGCGGCCGGCGCGCCAGTGCACGGGCCAGCGCGACGCGCTGGCGCTGACCGCCGGAGAGCTGGTCGGGCTTGCGCTTTTCCAGTCCTTCGAGCTTCACCAGCGCGACCATCTCCGCAACGCGGGTGGCGATGTCGGCGCACGCCATGCCGGCGCGCCTCAGGCCGAAGGCGATGTTGTCGCGCACCGAAAGATGCGGAAACAGCGCGTAGTTCTGGAACATCATGTTGATCGGGCGCTCATGCGGCAGCGCCTGCGCGATGTCCTTGCCGCCGAGCAGGATGCGCCCCTCGTCCGGCGCCTCGAAGCCGGCGAGCATGCGGAGCAGCGTGGTCTTGCCGCAGCCGCTGGGGCCAAGCAGCGCAAAGAACTCACCGGCCTTGATGTCGAGCGAGACGCCGTCGACAGCCCGGAACGTCCCGAACGTCTTTGCCACGCCCTCGATGCGCAGCAACGGCTGGCCCGCCGCGGAAAGCGCATCTCCGCGGGCCGCATCCGCGTCTGTTCTGGGCAACTCGTCAGTCATGGTCCCTGCCAACCCCGATTCCGTCGCACGCTAGCGGCCGATCGGCCTTTGCTCAACCGGTTCGGGGTAACTTCCATTGCAGCCCCGTAGCCCGGATGGAGCGGAGCGTAATCCGGGGGCAGTACAGCAGCGGTGAGACTTTCCCAGATTGCGCTTCGCTCCATCCGGGCTACGCCTCCGCCTAGCTCACACCCGCCATGAACGCGGCCAGCGCGTCACGGTCCGCCGCCGGCATCGTCAGCCCGAGCTTGGAGCGGCGCCACAGGATGTCGTCGGGGAAGCGAGCCCATTCGTGGTTCATCAGATAGCGCACTTCGGCGCCAGCCAGTTCGGGGCCGAAGGCCGGGCCGAGCTCGTCACGGGTCTTCGCCTCGCCCAGCACCGCCGGCAATCGCGAGCCGTAGGCCCCGACCAGGCGTTGCGCCTCTGGCTCCGACAGAAAGCGCCAGCGGTCGCGCGCGAGGTCGACCTCGGTGTCGAAACGATCCCAGGCGAAATCTCCGCCGGGCAGCGCGGCGCCGGCGGTCCAGAGCGGCGACATCGGATAGAACGGCGTCAGCCGCGTCACCGCCTGCTCCGCGCGCAGGCGCGAGGTGGTGACGTCGCCGCCGAACATCGTGATCAGCGGCGCCTTGCGCCTTCGCGCGTGGAACAGCGTGGTGCCGTCGCGCCGGCGCGCCGATGGCGGCGTCAGGTTGACGCCGGAGACCGTCCGCACCACGTCGGTCGGCGCGACGCGCTCGCGGAAATAGCGGCTCGCTGCTTCGCAGAGATAGCTGACATCGGCACCCGGCATCGCGACGATCGCCGGATCGCCGGTGAAAGCACGTGTGATCGTGCCGATCAGCGTGAAATCGCGCTCGAACGGGCTTGCGAAGATCAGCCGCCCGTCGTTGTTCTGGAAGACATAGACGTTGTCGGTGTCGAACAGCCGCGGAACGACGATCTGGCTCATCTGCATGGCCGCCATCGGGGGCGCAGGCTGCCGCAACACGGTCTCCGCGACCATCGAGGTCCAGCCGCCCGTCGCATTGGCCAGCGCACGGGTCGTGATCACCCGGCGATGGCCGCGATCGACCACCGCGAGCCGCCAGATATCGTCCCGATCCGCCCGCACGCAACGCGCCCCGGTCCGGATTGCGGCGCCGCGTTCGGCGGCATCCAGCGCCGTGAGAACCAACAGGCGGGAATCGTCGACCACGCAATCCGAATATTCAAAGGCGATGCCGAACGGACGCTTCAAGGCGTCGCCGACCGGATGATGCGTGATGTCGAGGGTCGTCGATGCCGGCAGTCCGCTCCGGTTCGTGAGGCCGTCATAGACGAACAGTCCGGCGCGCAGCAGCCATGGCGGACGCTCGTCGGAATGCGCGGGGATCACGAAGCGCATCGGCCGAACCAGATGCGGTGCGATCCGGAGCCAGGTCCGGCGCTCGGACAAGGCCCGTCGCACCCGCCAGAAGCCGCGGCGTTCCAGCACCGACAGATCGCCATGGATCAGCCGCGGCGTCGCCGACGACGCGGCGCCGCCGAGATCGCCCTGCTCGACCAGGATGACCCGCAGGCCGCGGCCGGCGGCATCACGCGCCAGGCTGACACCGTTCAGGCCGCCGCCGATGATCGCAAGGTCGTAATCCGCCATGAAGCCGTCGAGGGAGTGCGAAAGGAAGCGCTCCCATCACTAGAGCCATTTCCGTTCCGATGGAATCGGAACGGGGCTCCAGATTCTTGTTTGACGCGCTTTCTTTGCGCGAACCGGCATCCAACTCGCTCGAAAACGCTCTAGCCGGTCTGGAGGGCGAGCTGCATCGTCTCGGCGCGGCCGACGAGGCCGGCATATTGCCCGATCGGCAGCGGCTTGCCGAGCAGATAGCCCTGCACGCCGTCGCAACCTTCCCTGGCGAGGAAGGCGAGCTGCTCGATCGTCTCGACGCCTTCGGCGATGATCGACATTTCGAGGCCGTGGCCGAGATCGATCACGGCGCGCACGATCGCGGCCGATTGCGGGTTGCGGCCGAGATTGGTGATGAAGGCGCGGTCGATCTTGATCTTGTCGAACGGGAAGGCCTGGAGATAGCTCAGCGAGGAGTAGCCGCTGCCGAAATCGTCCATGGAAATACGCACGCCGAGCGCCTTCAGCCGGCGCAACAGCGCCAGGCCGCGATCGAAATCCTCGATCAGCACGCCTTCGGTGATTTCGAGCTCGAGCCGGCCGGGCGCAAGCCCAGTCTCCAGCAGGATCGAGTGAACGAGCCCGACCACGTCGCCGTGCATGAACTGCGCCGGCGACAGATTGACCGCGACCTGGAGCGGATTCGGCCAGGACGCCGCCTCGCGGCAGACCTGGCGCAGGATCCACTCGCCCATCTCGACGATGAGGCCGCTCTCCTCCGCGATCGGGATGAATTCGGCCGGCGAGACCTGGCCGCGTACCGGATGCTGCCAGCGCGCCAGCGCCTCGAAACCGATGATGTCGCTCTCGGCCACGCTGTGGCGCGCGAGGCCCTGCGGCTGGAACGCAAGCGAGAGCTCGCCGTTCTTGATCGCCTTCGACAGGTCCTGGTGCAGCACGCGGCGGTCGCGGATCTGCTGGTCCATCTCCGGCTGGTAGAGGCCGATCGTGCCGCGCGACTTCTGCTTGGCGCGAAACAGCGCCGCGCCGGCGTTAGCGAGCAACGAGGCGCCGTCGGCGCCATTGTGCGGGAAGATCGACATGCCCGTGGTGACTCCGGCGCGCACCGCGCGGCCGTCGATATGGAATTCCTGGGCAACGGCGTCGCCGAGCTGCCGCGCCAGCACAAGGCCCGCCTCGGGCTGCTTGCCGTCGATGATGAGGCCGAACTCGTCGCCGGACAGGCGCGCCACCACGCCGCCGCGCGCGGCGTCCTGGAGCCGATGGGCCACCTCGATCAGGAGCTTGTCGCCGAGCGCATGGCCGAAGACGTCGTTGACCTCCTTCAACCCGTCCAGATCGATGCAGAGGACCGCGAACTCCTCGCTGGTGCCCTCGCAGGCCTCGATCATCTGGGTCAGCGCCTGGAGAAAAGCGGCACGGTTCGGCAGGTCGGTGAGGCCGTCGTGATAGGCCATGTGCGCCATGCGCGACTCGGTCTGCCGGCGGTCGGTGACGTCCTCGTGGGTCTTGATCAGATATTGCGGCTCGCCGGCGTCGTTCAACACGGTGGCGCGGCGGGTGAGGAACAGCCGCAAGCCGTCCTTGGTGGAGATCGGATGCTCCTCGGTGACCATCCCGCGCTTCCTGATCGCGGCTTCGTCGCGCGCGATGATCAGCTTCGCCTCCTTGGCGTTGAAGATATCGGCGGCGGTCAGGCCCGTGGCTTCCTCGCGCCTGCGGTTGAGGATCGTTTCCGCGCTGCGGTTGGCGAGCAGATAGCGGCCGTCCTTGACCTGCTCCACGATCAGCGCCACCGGGATGTTGTCGACCACGAGCTCCAGGAACTTCTTCGTGCCCTCCAGCTCCTGCGACAACGAACGCCGGTCGGTAATGTCCTCGAACACCACCAGCAGGAATTCGGGCTGGTTGTTCTCGTCGCGGACCACGATCCGGATCGAGGCAACCATGCGCCGGGCCGCGCCGCGCTCGACCTCGAACTCGTTGCGAAACTGGCCGCCCGGCGCGTTGAGCGCCGCCCGGTCGGTCGCCTCGATGCTGGCCGCCGAGACGGGCGCGAACAGCTCGCGCGCATTCTTGCCGACGGCGTGGTCCCGCGAAAATCCCCAGAACCGCTCATAGGCGCTGTTCGCGAAGATGTAGCGRCCATCCTCGATGTTCTTCGCCGCGACGCATGCCGGCACGTTGTCGAGCACGGTTTCCAGGAACTGCTTGGTCGAGGCAAGCTGCCGCGACAGCTTGCGCTGGTCGCTGACGTCGAGATGCGTCGCCACCGAGCCGCCGTTCGGCAGCACGAAATATTTCGTCAGGATGGCGCGTCCGTCCGGCAGTTCGGTAATCAGGCCGTTGAGGCTTGCCGCCTTCTCGTAGAATTCATTGTCGGTGGAATCGAGCATGCCGCGGTCGCGACGGAGCTTGAGGAGGTCATGCCCGTTCATGTCGGCCCAGAGATCCGACCGCGACAGGCCGTAGATGTCGAGATAGCGGTCGTTGCAGAAGATGATGCGCCGCTGCGCATCCGTCATCACCACGCCCTGGTTCAGATTGTTCATGGCGGAGGAGACGAAAGCGTTGCGGCGCAATTGCGCCCGCTTGGCCCGGCCCACCGCGGAATGGATCCACAGCGCGATCGCCGCCAGGAGCGAGCAGACGGCAATTCCGCCGATCAGCGCTTCCCAGACCAGATTGGGATCGAGGCTGCCGAGATAGCTTACGGGGACGAGTCGTTCGGACAGGGAAGAGGCGCGTGCAGGCGCGACCGCGCTGGCCAGGCACACGACGGCCTGCACAGCAATCGGAAGCGTGCTGCCCACATGCCAGTTCTTCTCAGCCATCAGCCACCCGCGATTTCAATACGGGATTGTCTGGCTTCGCCGGTTTGGATCGGGTAAACGCCTGTACGCGCAACAGAAAAATGTGACGTCAACTACGGCAATTGGCCTGACATGATAAATGCTTCCTTAACGGAAAACGGCCTTGGCGCCCGCTTCGAGGCTCGGATGCCATCGGCGGTTCCAGCGGATATCCTGTACAACCATGGATAGGGTCGACTGCGTCGTCATCGGAGCCGGCGTGATCGGGCTCGCGGTGGCGCGAAAGCTGGCGCAGGCCGGCCGCGAGGTGATCGTGCTCGAGGAAGCCGAGGCCATCGGCACCGTCACCTCCTCGCGCAACAGCGAGGTGATCCATGCCGGCATCTACTACCGCGCCGGGAGCTGGATGGCGCGCATGTGCGTCGACGGCAAGCACGCGCTCTACCGCTACTGCGCCGAGCGCGGCATCCCCCACAAGAATTGCGGCAAGCTGATCGTCGCGACCAGTGCCAGGGAAACCGAGAAGCTGCAATCGATCAAGGCGCATGCCGAGGCCAATGGTGTCCTCGACATGCAGCTGCTCCCGGGGGAAGCGGCGCGCGCACTGGAGCCGGCGCTAGCCTGCGACGCCGCCCTGCTCTCGCCTTCGACGGGCATCATCGACAGCCATGCCTACATGCTGTCGCTGCGCGGCGAGGCCGAGGCGGCGGGCGCGGCCTTCGCGTTTCACACGCCGATGATCCGCGCCAAGGCGGCGGGCGGCGTCATCGAGATCGACGCCGGCGGCGAAGCGCCGATGACCTTGCAATGCGGCCTGCTGGTCAACGCGGCCGGCCTCTCGGCGACGACGGTGGCGCGCAGCATCGACGGCATGCCACTGGATCGGATTCCGCCGGCCTATCTCGCCAAGGGAAATTATTTCAGTTGCAGCGCCAAGGCGCCGTTCTCGCGCCTGATCTATCCGGTGCCGGAGCCCGGCGGGCTCGGCGTGCATCTGACGCTGGACATGGCAGGCCAGGCGCGTTTCGGCCCGGACGTCGAGTGGATCGAGACGATCGACTACGCGGTCGATCCCTCGCGCGCCGAGCGATTCTATCCGGCGATCCGCAGATATTGGCCGACGCTGCCCGATGGCGCGTTGATGCCGAGCTATTCGGGCATTCGTCCGAAGATCGTGCCGCCGGCCGTCGCCACGCAGGATTTCCTGATGCAGGGTCCGCGCGACCATGGCGTCGAAGGCCTGATCAATCTGTTCGGCATCGAATCGCCGGGATTGACGTCGTCGCTCGCGATCGCGGACCACGTCGCCGAGTTCGCAGGCATCTAAAGCGTTTTCGAGCGAAGTGGATACCGGTTCGCGTAAAGAAAAAGAAAACGCGTCCAAACAAGAATCTGGAGCCATTCCCGTTCCGATTCCATCGGAACGGGAATGGCTCCAGGCACCGCGCAACAATGATCGCGCACCCTGCAACAGGGATGAGCGCAAAAGCTCTCATCCCTGCGTGAAAGGGTGCGATCAAACTCTACGCTGATACGGGGGTTACTTTACTAGTGAAGCGTGTCGCCGGTGTGCTTCAGACGCTCGATCTGGTCCTTGACCATCAACTTCCGGCGCTTCAACTCAACAATTTGCAGGTCGTCTGTTGAAAGGTGCACGAGAGCTTCGTGCAATTCGTTTTCGAGAGTTTTGTGCTTCCGTTCCAATTCAACCAGATGTGCCTGAATTGTCATTCGAAACCTCCTCGGTAGGGGTGACCTTGGATTCGATCCGGACAGCGAAGTGTACATCACCGATTCGTTCTGTCGATGGGTATCCGTCGTCGCAGTGTCATTTTTGAAAATTCATATGTAACGAAGCGTGAGTAATGGAACCGCTCTGGAAAAATCCATGATATCAATGCGCTTGCGCGGCGCGATCGCGATCCACGGAAAATATCTTGCGGGAGATCCGTGAGCGACGGTCCGAGATCGCTTGCGATCAAGCCGCGC
>NZ_JBFULT010000112.1:0-15241 GCF_054049755.1 Bradyrhizobium sp. P5_C11_2 | reverse complement strand
AAACAGTACAGAGTACGTCGATGTTCAAGAAAATGTCTGTCGCGCTGCTCGGCAGCGCTTGCACCTTCATTGCCGGCGCCGATCGCGCCAGCGCCTTCGACAATACGGTGCCGAATGATCCGCCCGCGGTGCTCTACCAGCCGCAGGTGCCGTCGGCGCCGGTGCGCGTCGCCTCCAACGCGAACATGGGCGGCGGCTTCATCGAGTTCCTGTTCGGGGACGGGCCCGGCCGCGGCCCGGCCTATGCTCCGCCGCAGTCTGCGTATCAGCAGCAGCCTGGCTACTACGACCAGCGCCGCCTGCCGCCGCTGGGCGAGCCGCAGATGCAAAGTGGATATCAGCAAGGCGCAGGTCTTCAGCAGGAGGCGGTCGATCCGCGCCAGCGTCAGTTCGATCCGCGATTCGAGAAGCAACTCGTTGACTATAGCGGCAAGGAAAGCGCCGGCACCGTCGTGGTCGATACCCCGAACAAGTTCCTCTATCTCGTCGAGGGCAACGGCAAGGCGATGCRCTACGGCATCGGCGTCGGTCGTCCCGGCTTCACCTGGTCCGGCGTGAAGTCGATCACGGCCAAGCGCGAATGGCCGGATTGGACGCCGCCGGCGGAAATGATCGCGCGGCGCCCCGATCTGCCGCGGCACATGGAAGGCGGCCCGGAAAATCCGCTCGGCGCGCGCGCCATGTATCTGGGCTCGACCCTGTATCGTATCCACGGCTCCAACGAGCCCTGGACCATCGGCACCAACGTCTCCTCCGGCTGCATCCGCATGCGCAACGAGGACGTCATCGACCTCTACGGCCGCGTCAATGTCGGCACCAGGGTTGTGGTGATGTGAGGCGCTGTCTTCCCCTCTCTCCCGCAAGGGGAGAAGGGAAGAGTTCTGAGCAAGACGCCTTAAATAAACGGCCGCCTTTTAGGCGGCCGTTCTTGTTAGCAATGCTGCGAGCAGCCTTACGCGTAATCGCTCCCGCCATCGTCGCCGCCGCCGAAATCGCTGTCGTCGGCCACGTCAAAATTGTCGTCGTGATCGTCGTCGTCGTTCTGATCGTCGTTATTCCGATCGTCGTTCGACGCCTGATCCGCGAAGCCCTGGCGCGAGGCGTCGCCGCGGTCGCCTTTGGAGCCGATGTCGTTGAGGCCGGCATCGCGGGCGAGCGAGCCGCCGGACTGGTCGCTGCCGCCCCACGGGCTGCCGCCGCTGCCGCCGAAGGCACTGCTGTCGCCAAAAGCCTGATGCGATCCACCGCCCATCATGCCGCGGATGCTCGAGAGCAGCAGCGAGCCGCCGACGACACCGGCCGCGGYCGCCGCGGCCGTGCCGAGGAAGGAGCCGCCGCCGCTACCGACCGGCGGGGCGCCGTAACCTTGCCCATAACCTTGCCCTTGGCCGGGACCTTGGCCCTGGCCGGGAGCCTGCCCGTAAGGCGGCTGGCCGTAACCCGGTTGGCCGTAGCCCGGCTGGGTCTGCTGCATCGCCTGGCCGCTGTTCCAGACCGGCCGCGCGTCGCGGGGCGGCACGTTCGGAACCGAGCCGCGCGACGGGCTCGACCCGAACAGACTCTCGCGCATGGTGTCGAGGAAGCCGCCGGACTGGGCCTGTTCCGGCGCATGGGCCGCTTCCAGCTCCTGGATGCGGGCATGGGCGCGCTTCAGCGCCTCGTCCTGCAACAGCACGGTCTGCACCAGCGCATAGACCGCACCGGGCGCCTTGCGCAGTCCGTCGGAGATCGCGGCGATCGCGTCGGGATCGCGCGGTGCACTTTCCAGTTTCGAAAGCCGGTCGAAAAGCTCGTCGACGAGTTGGCGTTCCTGCGGGTTCATGATCAATCTCCTTCGCGCAAAACCAAGCGCGCAGAGGATGTAGGGTTCCATTGTGGCCCCAACAGTGCCCGCCGGATTAAATTTCCGTATGCGACAAGCTGTCGTGGGCTGGCTTTCGCCGGTTTCATCCCAATGTCACGTTGCTGGCCGCCAGCAGGCGCGCGAATTCATCGCTCGCGAGATAGGCGTGCTCGCGCTCGCGCACGTCGGTCATCGGATCGAGGCCGGTGAGGACGTCGTCGACGAAGCCGGGATGGCACATCACGAGGCCGCCATCCGGCAGGCCTTCGAAGAATTGCCGCATCAGCGCGCCGAAATCGGCTGCGCGCGTGAAGTCATAGGCGCCGGCGAAACCGGGATTGAACGCAAGGCCCGCGCTGCCGGCGCGGCGGCGGAATTGCGCGCTGAGAATGTCGAGCACCAGCGCCTTCGGCGAGGCCAGTCGCTGCGCCAGCGGCAGGTCGCGGCCGCCCTGGCGAACCCAGGCTTTTGGCGCGGCCTCGCTGACCGCATCGACAAAGCCGTCGCGCACCTGCGGAAACAGCTGCACATGCTGATGGCCGTCGACGAAGTCGGGGGCGCGGCCGAAGGCTTCCGCGAAGGCCGCCAGCTGCGCCTTCACCTCGTTGCGAAAGAATTCGCGGTCGAGCCGCCGCGCAAGTCCCGCGCGTAGCAGTTTCGGAAAGGCCAGGAACATGTCACCGTCGAGCGGGCGGAAATGCATGGTGAGCGGCCGGAACGGTGCCGACAGCGTCACGTGCAGTCCGATCGCGCAGCGCGGGTTCGTCTTCGCCGCGGCCTGGAGCGCGTCGATCTCGCTGCGGTTGATCGCGGGGCCGACCATCATCACCGAGGTGGCGTTGAGGCGGCCGCGTTCGATCAGGTCGCGGATGGCGCGGTTGACGCCCGGGCTGATGCCGTAATCGTCGGCGCAGAGCCAGATCCGCCGCGGCGCCGCCGCCGCGCTCATTCGGCCGCCGTCCTCTTCGAGATGTCGTCGGCCTTGTCGGTCTCGAAATGCTTTTCGCTGTGCTCGGCGACGAAGTAGATCGGGCGCGCCTTCAGCTCGGAAAGGATCTTGCCGATATATTCGCCGACGATGCCGATCATGATGAGCTGCACGCCGCCGATCGTCATCAGGCCGATCACGAGCGAGGGATAGCCGGGCACCTGCTTGCCGGTGGTCCACACCTCCCAAAGGATCGACAGGCCGAACAGGAAGGCGCCGCCGGCCAGGATCACGCCGAGCAGGCTGGCAAAGCGCAGCGGCGCCACCGAGAACGAGGTCAGGCCTTCGATCGAAAGACCAAGCAGACGCGCGGCGCTGAAGGTGGTCACGCCATGGATGCGCGGCGCCGGCTCGTAGTCGACGCGGATCTGGCGGAAGCCGATCCAGCTCGCCAGCCCCTTGAAGAAGCGGTTGCGCTCCGGCAGCTGCCGGAGTGCGGCGACGGCGCGCGGTGACAGCAGGCGGAAGTCGCCGGCGTCTTCCGGGATCTTCTGCCGCGCACCCCAGTTGATCAGCGCGTAGAAGCCGTGCACTGCGAGCCGTCGCAGGAAGGTCTCGTTGTCGCGATGCGCCTTGGCGGTATAGACGACGTCATAGCCGTCATCGATCCAGTGCCGCACCAGCTGCTCGACCAGGGCCGGCGGATGCTGGCCGTCGCCGTCCATGAACATCACGGCGCCGAGCCGGGCGTGGTCGAGGCCGGCCATCAGCGCCGCCTCCTTGCCGAAATTGCGCGACAGCGAAACCACCTGGACGTCGACCGTGTCGGCCGGCAGGCCGCGTGCGATTGTCAGCGTCGCGTCCGCRCTGCCGTCGTCGACATAGACGACCTCGCAGGCCAGCCGGTAGCGCTGCCTCAGGGCCTTGGCGAGGTCGCAGATGCGCTGGTGCAGGGCGGCGAGGCCCGCCGCCTCGTTGTAGAGGGGGACGACAATCGACAGTCCCTTCGCCGCGGCGCCCGCCGCGCTGGTTGTCAGGCCGGAAACGTCAGAGCCCAGCGTCATCGATCAAGGTTCCAGAGGTGTTCAAGTGTTCTCAACAGCATATGGTAGCCGCCGATTGCTGTCGCTACGCTGAACGAACCTGAGGCTCACTGCCGCAGGAACGCCTCGAGCCTGGCGAACAGCGGGTTCTCCCGGTCGAACACGTAGTCGAGCGAGACCACCGAGACCGTCTCGGCGCCGTGGTCGCGCAGGAAACTCGCGAGTGCGTAGAGCTGGCCCGGCGGGCAGTGCAGCGTGAGCATGCCCGACGAGGTCGGCCCGCCGAACGGGGCCTCGACGCCGAAGCGCTCATGGGCTTCGGCGAGCAGGGCCGTATCGCACTGCCGGAAACGGGTGCGGACCTCGCGGTATTTGTTGGCCCGCGCCCGCGCCGCGATGTGATCGAGGATGACGCGCGCGGTCTCCCGCGCCTGTGGTGACCAGTCGGCCTCCTTCGAGGCGACCAGATTGGCCTGGCTGCGCAGGATCACCCCGTCGTCGAGCACCCTGAGGCCATTGGCGGCGAGCGTCGCGCCTGTCGTGGTGATGTCGACGATCAGCTCGGCGGCGCCGGCCGCCGGCGCGCCTTCGGTCGCGCCGGTGCTTTCGACGATGCGGTAGTCGGTGATGCCGTGGCCCTGGAAGAAGGCGCGGGTGAGGTTGATGAACTTGGTCGCGACCCGCATCCGCATGTGATGCTGCTCGCGAAAGCCGGTGGTGACGTCGTCGAGGTCGGCCATGGTGCGGACGTCGATCCAGGCCTGCGGCACCGCGACGACGACGTCGGCGTAGCCGAAGCCCAGCCCCTCGATCAGCGCGACGCGCTGGTCGGCGTCGGCAATGTTCTCGCGCACCAGATCTTCGCCGGTGACGCCGAGATGCGCCATGCCGCGGGACAATTGCGCGGCGATCTCGCTGGCCGAGAGATAGGCGACCTCGACATTGTCGAGGCCGGCAATCGTGCCGCGATAGTCGCGTGCGCCGCCGGCCTTCGACAGCTTGAGCCCGGCGCGGGCGAAAAACGCCTCGGCGTTTTCCTGAAGGCGGCCCTTGGAGGGAACGGCCAGAACGAACGGCGCGCTCATGATCTGAGCTCCTTGCGGCCGATCCGGGTCAACGCGTCGACCCAGACCGAGAAGCCGACGGCGGGAATCGGGTCGGGCGACCCGAGCTGGGTCATCAGCCCGTCATAGCGGCCGCCGGCGACCAGCGGCTCGGCGCCGTTGCCCCGGTGATGCAGCTCGAATTCGAAGCCGGTGTAGTAGTCGAGCCCGCGCCCGAACGCGGTCGAGAAGCGCGTCTGCTTCACGTCGAGGCCGCGCGCCGCCATGAAGCCGACCCGGCTCTCGAACTGGTCGATCGCGGCGGCAAGGTCGAGCCTTGCGTCGGCGGTGAGCGCGCGCAGCTCGGCGATCGCGTCGTCCGGATTGCCCGATATCGACAGGAAGCGCTTGAGCACGGCAAGCGCCTCGCGCGGCAGCGCGCCGCCCTTCAGCGTCGATTGTTCGAGGAAGCGGTCGGCGATCTCGGCCGTGGTGCGGCCGCCGACATTGGTGGTGCCGGCGATCGACATCAAATCGGTGACGAAGGCGAGCGCCGCCTTGCGGTCGGAGCCGGCGAGCGCCGCCAGCACGCCCTCATATTCGCTGCGGGTGGCGGTGGCCGCGCGCGCCAGCCGCTCGAGATCCTGCTCCAGGCTGATCTTGCGGTTGAAATCCTTGATCAGGCGGCGGCGCCAGACCGGGTAGAGGTCGAGCGCATCGAGCAGCGCGTTGAACAGCGCCACGTCGCCGGTACGGATCTCGACGTCGCGCACGCCGAAGGCGGCGGTCGCCTCCAGCGCCAGCGCCAGCATCTCGGCATCCGCCGCGGCACGGTCCTGGCGGCCGAACGATTCGATGCCGGCCTGGAGGAATTCGCTGGGCTGACCGCTGCGGTAGCGGAATACCGGGCCGAGATAGCTGAACCCGGCCGGCTGGCCGGCGCGCCCCGAGGCGAGGTAGTCGCGCGCCACGGGTATGGTCAGGTCCGGGCGCAGGCAGAGCTCCTCGCCGGAGAGATCCGTCGTCAGATACAGGCTCTTGCGGATGTCCTCGCCGGAGAGGTCCAGGAACGGCTCGGCCGGTTGCAGGACGGCGGGCTCGGCCCTGACGTAACCGGCCTGCGCGAACGACAACAGCAGCGTATCCGCCCAGGCGGCGGAGCCGGCAGCATTTGAGGTGGCAGTCGCGGTCATGACGGGGTCCATCGCCCCGGGTGGAACCGGGCAGGAAAGGGAATTGGCGCAGCCCTTAGCATGGCCGGAAAACGGTTTCGACCTCCAAAGGATCAATCGCTTAACGGCCGGGCAACAGGGCGAGCCTAGGCGGTTGTGCCGCCCCAATCGCCCAGCACCGCCTGCACCAGCGCCAGCGCCGCGACTGCCGCGGTGTCGGCGCGCAGAATCCGCGGGCCCAGCGCCAGCCGCAGAATTTTGGGCTGCCGCAGCAGCAGCGCCCGTTCTTCCGCGGCAAAGCCGCCTTCAGGGCCGATCAGGACGTCGATGCCGTGCCCGGCCTCGCGTGCCTGCTGCAGGCTTTGGATGGGGTTTTCGACCTCGGCCGCCTCATCGCAGAACACCAGCAGCCGGTCGGCGGCGCGCTGGCTCAGGAAGCGCTCGAGGGGGACCGGCTCGGCCACCGTGGCGAGACTTAGAATTCCGCATTGCTCGGCCGCCTCGACGACATTGGCGCGCATCCGCTCGGTGTTGACGCGGGAGGCCTGGGTGAACCGGGTCTGGACCGGTTGCAGGGTGGCGGCGCCCATCTCGACGGCCTTCTGCACCACGTAGTCCAGCCGGGCATGCTTGAGCGGGGCAAAGATGTAGGCGACGTCCGGCAGCCGGTCCTGGGAACGGGCCTGCTGGAGGATCACCAGGCCGTCCGGCCGCTTGCGGCCTTCGATCGCGGCCTGCCATTCGCCGTCGCGGCCGTTGAAGGCCAGGACCTCGGCGCCGGCGGCAAGCCTCAGCACATTGCCGAGATAGTTACTCTGGTCACGGTCGAGCGCGACCCTGGCGTCCTGGGCAAGGGGGGCGTCGACAAACAGGCGGGGAGCGCGAAAATCGTAGGCGGGCATCGTTCAAAGGTCCGATTTGCCGCCGTTCTTAACCGAAAGCAGCCATTTCGGGGGCAAATATTGCCAAACTGGTGCGTCCCCGCGCCGCGCTCTTGCCCTATTCGACGGGTTGTTAAGGGCCGGCGGGAATCGTAAAAACGCGAACGCTGGTTGCGTTTCAATTGAGAAGACGCCGAACCCCGTAAGCTCCTGCCGGAGAGACTGCCTTGATGATCCGTCATTTGATGGTTCCGATCACTGCCGCCATGGTCACCATGGGCGCCGCGGGCGCCTATGCGCAGGGATTCCCCGCGCCGCTGCCCGGCCAGGCTTCCACCAGTTCCGCGTTTCCGCCCGTGAACGGCTCGGCGCCCGTCGCCTCCGTCGGCGGCGCGCCGCAATCGTCCTTCCCCGTCAACGGTGCCGCGCCCGTCGGTGGCGCCGGCGCGTTCAGTGCGGCCCCGCCGACGCAAGGTGGCCCCGGCGAGGACTGCATGAAGGCGTTCGTTCCGCTGCGCGAGGAGGCCGAGAAGCGCGGCAAGCTGATCAAGGCCGCGAGCGATCGTCACGCCCCGCCGGACGAGGCCTGCAAGCTGATCCGCAACTTCAGCCAGGCTGAAGTCAAGATGATCAAGTACATCGAGTCCAACGCCGCCAAATGCGGAATCCCGCCGCAGATCGGCGCGCAGATGAAGGACGGCCACAAGAATACCGAGGCCATGGCCACGAAGGTCTGCAACGTCGCGCAGCAGATGCAGAACCAGCCGCGCGGTCCGGCCGGCCCGTCGCTGAGCGAGGTGCTGGGTTCGGGCTCGGCGCCGGAGGCCAATGCCGGCAAGAAGGGCGGCAGCACCTTCGACACGCTCAACGGCAACGTCCTGACCCGATGAGCGATACATCCGCCCGCGTTGCCGATTCCACCGGCAACTGGGTCGATACGCTCGCGCCGCCATGGGCGCGGCCCTACTTGCGGCTCTCCCGCTTCGATCGTCCGATCGGCTCCTGGCTGCTGCTGATGCCGTGCTGGTGGTCGGCGGCGCTCGCCGCCGGCATGGCGCACGACGTCAGCCGCCTGCCCATCACCATCGTGCTGTTCTTCATCGGCGCTTTCCTGATGCGGGGGGCGGGCTGCACCTGGAACGACATCACCGACCGCGACCTCGACGCCAAGGTCGAGCGCACGCGGTCGCGGCCGCTGCCGTCAGGGCAGGTCAGCACCAGGCAGGCGCTGGCCTTCATGGTGGCGCAGGCGCTGACCGGCTTGCTGGTGCTGCTGCAATTCAACCGCTTCGCGATTGCGACCGGTATCGCCTCGCTCCTGATCGTCGCGATCTATCCTTTCATGAAGCGCATCACCTGGTGGCCGCAGATCGTGCTCGGGCTGGCCTTCTCCTGGGGCGCCTTGATGGGATTTGCCGTCACCTTCGGCCGCATCGACCTGACCGCGCTCGTGCTCTATGCCGGATCGATCGCCTGGGTGATCGGCTATGACACGATCTACGCGCATCAGGACGCCGAGGACGACGCGCTGATCGGCATCAAGTCCACCGCGCGCCTGTTCGGCGCCCACACGCACCAGGCGCTGATCCTGTTCTACGGGTTAGCTGTGATGCTGATCGGCGTCGCGCTGGCGTCAGGCGATGCGCGCTGGCCGGCCTGGCTCGGGCTTGCGGCCTTCGCCACGCATCTGGCGTGGCAGATCGCGCGGCTGAACATCAGCGACGGCGAGCTTTGCAAGCGCGTGTTCTATTCGAACAAGTATGCAGGCTTGCTGCTGTTTGCGGGATTGCTCGCGGACGCGGTGATGCGGGCGGCGTAGCTGTCGTAGGGTGGATTAGCGAAGCGTAATCCACCTCTCTCGTCGCCGCGGAAATGGAAGAGGTGGGTTACGCCTTCGGCTAACTCACCCTACGAGACCGCGCTCAATTCCGCGCGATGATCTCGCGCTCGGCGCGATGAACCGGCAGTTCGCGCGCCATGGCGGTGCGACGGCGCATCAGGAATTTCGGGCGGCGGGCGCGGATCGCGTTGCAGCGGCGGCGGCGGGCCGCGGGCTTGCGTGCACCTTCGTCGAGCTGCGGCAGCGCGAAGATCTCGCTCCAGGTCGCCCAGGCTTCAGCGAGCTCGTCGCCATCGGCGCCGATGAGCAGCGGAACGGAGAGCGAAGGGTCGCGATGGACGAGGACCAGGGTCTGCGCCTCGTCGTTGCCGCGCAGCGCGACGCCGGTGAAGTCGCTGACGCGCACATTGATCGCCATCTGCATGCCGCGGACGGCACGGCGCAGCACCACGCGTTCGCGATGAAGCTCGATCTGCCTTGTATATCCGTCGGCGCGCGGATCATGCGCATCGAAACGGACCGGAAGGGAAAGAGGGTCGAGCCGCAGGGAGCGGCTCGACCCGGCGGGGTTGGCCCCGCATGTTGCTGTTTGACGCCTCACGGCTTTAGTCTCCCCGCCAGGATTATGTTCCCGGTCGATGCGAGGACCTTAGCGCGGCAGCTCGCGAAACCGCTTAAAAAGGCTGGTTAACCCACCGTCACCGCCGCWCATGATTGACAAGACCTTGGCGCGCATGATTGACGAGACGTTGCGCGCGGCTTGCGAATCTGAGCTTTTTGCAAGCGGAAAACGCTTGAAGTCCGCACCAATTGGGCACATCTGGTGTCGAGGGCCGGTATCGCCCCGAAACCTCCCGCCCCGAACAGGATTTCGTTTGTGAACCCTTCACCATCCGCAAGCTCGACGCTTTCGTCCAAAGCCAACCGCGACCTGTTCGACCAGTCCGCGCTGTCCGATCTGGCACAGCGGCTGGTCGAGGCGGCCAAGCGCGCCGGTGCCGATGCGGCCGATGCGGTCGCGGTGCGCGGCATCTCGCAAGGCGTCGAGGTGCGCGACGGGCGCGTCGAGGAATCCGAGCGGTCGGAGGGCGACGATGTCGGCCTGCGCGTGCTGGTCGGCCAGCGCCAGGCGGTGGTCTCGACCAACGACGCCAGCGGCGATGCCGTGACCAAGCTCGCCGAGCGCGCCGTTGCGATGGCGCGGGTTGCGCCCGACGACAAATATGTCGGGCTTGCCGATCCCGCGCTGCTCGCGCGCGATTTCCCCGATCTCGATCTGCTCGATCCCGACGTGCCGGCCACCACCGAGCTCGAGCGCCGCGCGCTCGAAGCCGAGGCTGCCGCGCTCGGCGTGAAGGGCGTGACCAAATCCGGCGGCGCCTCGGCCTCCGCCGGCATGGGCGGCATGGTGCTGGTGACCAGCACCGGCTTCCACGGTTCCTATCTGCGCTCGAGCCAGGGCATCTCGGCGACCGCGATATCGGGCGAAGGCACCGGCATGGAGCGCGACTACGACTTCACCTCGGCGCCGCATGGCGCGGATCTGCTGTCGCCCGACATCGTCGGCCGCTCCGCCGGCGAGCGCACCGTGGCGCGCGCCAATCCGCGCAAGGTCGAGACCTGCAAGGTGCCCGTCGTGTTCGATCCGCGCGTCGCGGGCTCGCTGGTCGGCCACGTCGTCGGCGCCATCAACGGCGCCTCGATCGCGCGCAAGACCAGCTTCCTCAAGGACAAGCTCGGCCAGCAGCTGTTCGCGAAAAACATCCGCATCATCGACGATCCGCTGCGCAGGCGCGGCCTGCGCTCGCAGACCTTCGATGCCGAAGGCGTCGCGGTGAAGAAGATCGCGCTGATCGACGAAGGCGTGCTGACGACCTGGCTGCTCGACTGCGCCACCGCCCGCGAGCTCGGCATGACCACCACCGGCCACGCCCATCGCGGCGTCTCGTCCTCGCCGTCGCCCGGGCCGTACAATCTGCATCTCGAGGCCGGCACGCCGACGCCGGCAGAGCTGATCTCCGACATCAAGCAGGGCTTTTACGTCACCGACCTGATCGGCTCCGGCGTCAACGGCGTCACCGGCGACTACAGCCGCGGCGCCTCCGGCTTCTGGATCGAGAACGGCGAGCTGACCTATCCCGTGAGCGAGGTGACGATCGCGGGTCATCTGTTCGAGATCTTCAAAYCGATGCAGCCCGCGAACAATCTCGAATTCCGCTACGGCGTCAACGCGCCGACCGTGCGCATCGAGGGTTTGACGCTTGGCGGACGCTGACGCGAACGGGACTCTGCTGGTGCGCGATGCGGCGCTGCTGAAAGACACGGTGCGGGAGGCGGGCGCGCTCGCGCAGTCGATGTTCGGCACCGAGCTCAGGAAGTGGACCAAGGGCGCCTCCTCGCCGGTCTCGGAAGCCGACATCGCCGTCAACGACCTGCTTGAAGCGCGCCTTCGCGCCGCCACGCCGGACTATGGCTGGCTCTCGGAAGAGAGCGCCGACGACGAGACGCGGCTGTCGCGGCGGCTGACATGGGTGGTCGATCCGATCGACGGCACGCGCAACTATCTCAATGGCCACGACGAATGGTGCGTCAGCGTCGCGCTGGTCGAGGATGCCTCGCCGGTGCTGGCCGCGGTGTTCGCGCCGGCCAGCGACGAGTTCTTTTTCGCGATCCGGGGACAGGGCACGACGCTCAACGACGCAGCCGTGCGGGCGGCGCCCGGCGCCGCGCTCGACTTCTCCCGCGTCGCCGGCCCGAAGCCGCTGGTCGAGCGGCTCAATATGGCCGGCGGCGAGATCAAGCTGCATCCGCGAATCGGTTCGCTCGCGCTCCGGCTCTGCCGGGTCGCCCATGGCGCGCTGGATGCGGCTTTTGCGGGGGGCAACAGCCATGATTGGGACCTTGCGGCGGCCGATTTGATCGTGCAGGAAGCGGATGGTAGGATGAGCGACCTCTCCGGAGAACCCATCCTCTACAATCGCCGGGAAGTGGCGCACGGGGTGCTGGTGGCAGCGGGTCGCGATCGTCATGCGGGCATTGTCGCGCATTTTCGAAACCGCCCCTTGCCCTGAGCGCCTTCGCTGTGCTTGTCGAACACTGCTTTGCCGGGCAGCCCGTAAGGAAGAGAACCCATGCCAGATAGTGCCCCGCAACAATTGCTGCATCTCGTGATCGGTGGTGAGCTGCTGGATCTCGAGCACAACACCTTCAAGAATCTGGACGATGTCGAGATCGTCGGCCTCTATCCGAACTATGCGACGGCCCACGCCGCATGGCGGGCGAAGGCGCAGATGACGGTCGACAACGCGCAGATGCGCTATTTCATCGTCCATCTCCACCGGCTGCTCGATCCGAATCAAGAACCGAAGCCGGCGCGTTGAAAAAACTGCTTCGCAATACGCTGCGAAGCAGCTGGCTTCAGCGTGCCGTCGGGGTCCTGGCGGCCGAATATCTGCGTCTGGTCTGGCGGACCAACAAATTCACGTTCGATCCGCCGGATGTCTATGACATCGTCGAGCCGCAGATCCCCGCGATCTTCGCCTTCTGGCACGGCCAGCATTTCCTCACGCCCTTCATCAAGAACAAGGACTCCTACCGGGCCAAGGTCCTGATCTCCCGCCACCGCGACGGCGAGTTCAACGCCATCGCGGTGGAGCGACTCGGCATCGGCCTCATCCGCGGTTCCGGCGACCATGGCAGCGCCTTCCACCGCAAAGGTGGCGTCGGCGCCTTCAAGGAGATGGTGCGGACGCTGCAGGACGGTTGTAATGTCGCCCTGACCGCCGATGTCCCCAAGCGCGCGCGCGTGGCCGGGCTCGGCATCATCATGCTGGCACGGGAATCGGGGCGGCCGATCATGCCTTTCGCGATGGCGACCAGCCGCTTCATCCGGCTCAAGAACTGGGACCGCACCACCATTAATTTGCCATTCGGGCGGGGCGCATTGGTCGGCATCAAGGAAATCCATGTTCCGCCGGATGCCGACGCTGCGACCATGGAAGCGCTGCGGCTGGAGCTGGAACAGACGTTGAACGAGGCGACCCGCCGCGCCTATGCGCAACTCGGCCGCCCGGGACCTGAAGATGGCTAATTCGCTGCCCAAAGCGCTGCCGATGACGCTGCGGATGTATCAGCGCCTGGCCGCCGGCCTGGTGCCGCTCGCGCCTGCGTTGATCAAGCGGCGGCTGAAGCAGGGCAAGGAAGATCCCGCGCGCGTCGGCGAACGGCGCGGCCTCAGCCAGGATGTGCGGCCGCACGGCCCGCTGGTCTGGATCCACGGCGCCAGCGTCGGTGAGGTGCTGGCTGCGGCCGCGCTGATCGGGCGGCTGCGCGATCTCAACCTGCGTATTCTGCTCACCTCGGGCACGGTCACGTCGGCCGCCGTGGTCGCAAAACGCTTTCCGCCCGACGTCATCCATCAATACGTGCCCTACGACTCCCCGCGCTACGTCGCGCGCTTCCTCGACCATTGGAAGCCGTCGCTGGCGCTGTTCATCGAATCCGATTTGTGGCCGAACCTGATCCTGGCGGGCGCGACGCGCCGGGTGCCGATGGTGCTGATCAACGGGCGGATGTCGTCGCGCTCCTTCCCGCGCTGGCAGCGCATGCACGGCACGATCTCCGCGTTGCTGTCGCGGTTCGACATCTGCCTCGCGCAATCGAAGACCGACGCCGAGCGCTTTGCCGCGCTCGGTGGCCGCGACGTCGCCACCACGGGCAATCTCAAGCTCGACGTGCCGGCGCCGCCTGCCGATCCCGCCAAGCTCGAGCGGCTGATGGCGATGACGCGCGGGCGGCCGATCATCGTCGCCGCCTCGACCCATCCGGGCGAGGAGGAGATGCTGGTGGCGGCGCATCGCAGCCTCGCCGGCTTCTTTCCGCAGCTTCTGACCGTGATCGTGCCGCGCCATCCCGATCGCGGCTCCTCGATCGGCGGCTTGATCACGGCCTCGGGCCTGAAGCCGGCCTTGCGCTCGCGCGAGGAGCTGCCGTCGGCCGCGACCGACATCTATGTCGCCGACACCATGGGYGAGCTCGGCCTGTTCTACCGGCTCTCGCCGGTCGTGTTCATGGGCGGATCGCTGATCCGTCATGGCGGACAGAATCCGATTGAGGCGATCAAGCTCGGTGCGGCGATCATCCATGGCCCGCACGTCTTCAACTTCACCGACGTCTACGAGGCGCTCGATCAAAGCGGCGGGGCGCGCCAGGCCGAGACGCAGGAGCTGCTGATCAAGCAGCTCGGGCAGTTGCTGGCCGATCCGGTGGTGCGCGACACGATGCAGCGGTCAGGTGCGGGCGTGGTCGAGCAGCTCGGCGGCGCGCTGGAGCGGACCATGACCGCGCTCGAGCCGTACCTGATGCAGTTGCGGATCGAGATGGGAGCCGCCAATGCGTGAGCCGGCCTTCTGGTACCGGCCTCGCTCCTTCAAGTCGCATGCGTTACGGCCGCTGGGCGCGCTCTATGGCGCGATCACCGAACGGCGCATGCTGCGCGACGGCGTGGACGCCGGCATCCCCGTGATCTGCGTCGGCAACTACCATGTCGGCGGCGCCGGCAAGACGCCGACCGTGCTCGCGCTGACGAAGCTGTTGCGCGAGCTCGGCGAGACGCCGGTCGTGCTCAGCCGCGGCTATGGCGGGCGGCTGGAGGGCCCGGTGATGGTCGACCGCGAGCGCCACACCGCTTCCGACATCGGCGACGAGCCCCTGATGATGGTGCGCGACGTGCCGGTCGCGGTCGCGCGTGATCGGCTGGAGGGCGTGGCGCTGGCAAAGTCGCAGGGCGCGACCTTGATCCTGATGGATGACGGCTTCCAGAACCCGCGTCTGTTGAAGGACGCCTCGCTGATCGTGATCGACAGCGAGCGCGGCCTCGGCAACGGCAAGGTATTTCCCGCCGGCCCCCTGCGCGCGCCGCTGAAGGCGCAGCTCGCGCGCACCGACGCGCTGGTGCTGATCGGTGACGGCCATGCCGCGGACGATGTCGCGGCCGAGGTTGCGAAGCGTGCCAAACCGGTGCTGCGCGCGCGATTGAAGCCGGATGCGGCCGTGGTCGCTCAGCTGTTCGGCAAACGGGTTTTGGCCTTCGCCGGCATCGGCGATCCCGAGCGCTTTTTCCGCACCCTGCGCGCCAGCGGCATCGAGGTTGCGCGCACGCGTCCCTTTGCCGATCACCACATGTTCTCGCAGGCCGAGATCGCCGCGCTGGTGGCGGACGCACAGCGCGAGCAGCTCACGCTGGTGACGACGKAAAAGGATCTTGCGCGCCTGCGCGGCAACAAGGGCGTGCCGGACGGCATCGTGCCGTTCGCCGTCCAGCTCGAATTCGATGATCCGGCCGCGCTTCGGCACCTGATCAGCGATCATCTCTACAAGGCGCGCGAGCGGCGGTTCAGCAGGCGATGATCTCTACGGCGCTCACCATGCCCCAACGGCCATCAATCCGATAATCGTCAGGCACGAGATGCAAGCCGTCACGACAGTATAGC